>JAHFDU010000151.1 GCA_023248835.1 Myxococcales bacterium
GAGATCGAGAGCCACGTCTTGAACAAAATTGGTCAGGTGCAGTGCGCTGCAGATATCGTCGGAAAAGCGATGCAGCGCGGCGTCGCGGTGGCCAAAAATGTAGAGCATCAGTCGACCAATCGGATGGGCCGAATGAGCGATGTATTGCTGCAGCGCCGAAAACGTCGCGTACCGTGTCGTCGACAAGTCCATCCGAAACGCGGTAAGCAGATCGGACAGCGGCCCGATCGGCAAATCGCATTGCTTGGCGGTGTCGGCAAGCGCGATAAAAATCGGATGCTCGGCCTCGCCAAAAAACGCGCGCTCTAAGCTAGCCTGCCAATCATCGAGCAACTCGGCACGCTCATCGCGAAACCGCGGCTCGTCGGCAAAATCGTCGGCGGTGCGGGCAAACGCATACACCGCTGAAACGTGGTGTCGCAGGCGTGTCGGCAACAGCCGCGACGCCACCGGAAAATTGTCGTAGTGGCCAAGCGCGATGGCGTCGCAGTAGGCGTACGCTTCCTCGAGCGAAAACGGCTTACCAGAAGGCGAGCGCGGAACTTTGAACTCGCTGCGAACTGGATTTGCGGACGTTGTGACCAGTCGATGAATCACGGTTGTTCTCCTATCGATCGTTGCAACTTGCCAACGGGGAAGACAGCGTACCGGCACTGCGCAATCGCTGCAAGATCTCGATGGCGCGCTCCTCGCGCACGTCGCCTGCGGCTGCCATTTCGTCGGCGACGCGTTCGACCAAGTCGGCGGTTGCACCGGCATGCAGCGCGACCGATCGAGCGTGTAGCGACATATGCCCGCGCTGAATGCCCTCGGCCAGCATGGCGCGTAGCGCGGCGAAATTCGTGGCCAACCCGACCGCTGCCATCAACATGCCGAGCTCGCTCGATGAACTAACATCGGCGATGCGCAGTCCAAGTCGTGCGCCGGGATGAACGCGCAGGGTGCCACCGACGGTGCCTACCGCCATCGGCATGCGAAGCGTACCTTGCAGCGTGTTTTCATTTCGTCGCCAAATCGCGAGTGGACGATAACCGCCTCCGGCTTGGGTGGCAGCAAAAGCGTGCGCGCCAGCTTCGATCGATCGCCAGTCGTTGCCGGTGGCGAGTGCGACGGCGTCGACCCCGTTCATGATGCCTTTGTTGTGGGTGGCGGCGCGATAAGGATCGAGTTCAGCGAATCGACTGGCGCGCACGATCCCGTCGGCCATGGTTTCGCCGGATTGTTCGTTGATGGCCAGATCGTCGAACGCCACTTCGGCGCGCACCGACACGCAGCGCAGATCAGCGAGGTTCGATAAAATGCGCAGCCCGACCACGCCTCCCGACAGCTGACCGAGTTTTTCGGCGATCGCTTCGGCCATGGTGTTGACCACGTTGGCCCCCATCGCGTCGCGCACGTCGACGTGAAGATGGACTACCAACATCCCCGGTTCGAGGACGCGCACCGTCAGACTACGCGCGCCGCCGCCGCGATCGCTGAGCGAACGATTGGCGCAATTGGCCAGTGCGATCAGCTCTTCAGCGTTTCGCAAAATCGCCAGGCGCGCCGCATCCGCGTCGGCAACATCGCACAGCTGCACTTGCGCGATCATGATCGGGTCGTCGGCTTCGGCAAAAAAGCCGCCGCTTTTTCGAATCAATTTGGCGGCGTGCGAGGCCGCCGCAATGACGCTCGGCTCTTCGACGCACATCGGCACCAAATGGTCGCGGCCGTTAACACGAAAGTTAAGTCCCACTCCCAGCGGGAGTCCGTACACGCCGATGAGATTTTCCACCATGTGATCGGCGGTGGTTTCGTCGAGTAGCACCTGCGAAAGTTGGCGCGCCGCATTTTCGTCGAGCCCAAGCTCTGCCGCGATGCGCTGCCGTCGCTGTTCGAGCGGCAGACGATAAAACCCCGGTAAACGTGAATTCATGGTTGCCGGTCCATTACAGGGGGACGTTCCGTTCGCCCTCGCACTCGGCGCATTCGCGCCGGCTCGGGCCGAACCCCCTCCCGCGGCAAAGCCGCGTGAGCCTTCCCCCCGCCGCGCGAGGACCGCGCGAGTATCAGATCGTGAATCCGTGCACGCGGAATCTTTCTCATGGTCGATCCAATTGGTGCCCGGCTTCAATCCAGGCACGCAACCGGGGGCCGATCACTCTGGGCGCCTGTCGCAGTTCGGCAGGGGTGCGACAGCCGGTCAAAAAGATCGCGGCGCGCAGGCTCTCGATCACCGATTGCAGAAACGCTATGACGCCGTCGAAGCCGGCCTGTTTGTGAGCACGCAATACTGGCGCTGCCAGTCCGCCTGCGGTGGCGCCGAGCGCAAGCGCGCGCGCGACATCGAGGCCTGAGCGCAGTCCACCGGTGGCGATGAGATCAAGGCCGAGATCGGCATTGAGCGCGATCGACGCCGCGGTGGGAATTCCCCAATCCCACAATTCGTCGCCGAGCTGTTTGTCAGCGCCTTGGGCGCGACGAGCTTCCACTGCGGTCCATGAAGTGCCGCCCGAACCGGAAACGTCGAGCGTGCGAATGCCAATCTGGCGCGCAAACGATCCGACCTTGCGCGAAAGTCCCGCGCCGGTCTCTTTGATCACGATCGGCATTTTGAGTTCGCGATGTAGTCGCTGCAGCGTTGCCCGCCCGCCGCGAAAATCGCGATCACCGCCGGGCTGCACCAGTTCCTGCGCCGGGTTGAGATGCAAGCAGAGTGCGTCGGCGCCAACTTGCGCGCACAGTTCAGAAATCGCGCTTGAGGCCATCGAGCGTGCCTGCTGCATACCTAGATTGCCAAACACCAGTGCGGTCGGCGCGACGTCGCGCACTTGATACGTGGAAGCCAGCTCTGGATGCAGCACCATCGCGCGCTGTGACCCGAGGCCAAAGCCGATGCCGAGCTGCTGCGCCGCGCGCGCCAAATCGCGGTTTAACTGCGCCGCCTCGTGGGTACCGCCGGTCATCGATGAGATCACCAGCGGAGCGCGCAGCGTTTTACCGAGCAGGGGAGTGCTGAGGTCGAGCTCGCTGATGTCGCGATCGGGCAGCGCGTCGTGGACAAACTCGACCTCTTCGAGCAGTGTCGTCTTGTCGCGAAATTCGACCTCACCCGAAGCGCACAGATTCAGATGATCGGCCTTACGCGCCTGAATATCGGATGCAGCGTTTTGTTCTTTGTGAGGACCGCTCATGCTTTTCTTTGCAAAAGACCTATTACCACTCCTCCTCTATTTACGCCATGACGAACCACTTCTCCGATCTGATACTGACGCCCGGACGAACTATTTCTCGTTCATTGGGTAATGTGGTTATGCTGGTTGCGGCTATGCCGCGCTGAGAAAATTCATGTTAGTATTCTAGTTGTGAATACCAAACTCAATACTAGGCTGAGCATCAAGCGCAGAGTGGCCTACCGAAAAACCGCCATTTCGGTTCGCGCCGATATCCTCGCGGCAACAGATAAGGCAGCGAAAGGACGTGGCCAATCTCGTAGCAGTTACATCGCGGATATCCTCGAAGCCGCAGTACAGGTGCGGCGCGACGCAGCGATTACACACCGTCTCAATCAGCTCTTCGCTGACGATGGAATCGGCAAAGAGCAGGTTCAAGTTGCCGAGGAGTTGGATCTTGTCGGTACCGATTGGCACGAGCGCTGGTGATGCAGAGGGGCGAAATCTATTGGCTTCATTTCCGCGGGCGCGGTTCGGAACCCGAGGGTCGCCGACCGGCGGTGATCATTCAACACGACCGGCTCAATCGCAGTGCCATCCGAACCACGGTTGTGGCTGCGATTACTTCGAATCTCCGACTCGCCTCGATGCCCGGGAATGTTCGTCTGCGCAAAGGCGAAGCGAATCTGCCGCGGGCCTGCGTGGTGAACGTGACGCAATTGCGAACCATCGATCGCAGCCGGCTCGCCGATCCCATAGGCACGCTTAGCGCCGAACGGGTGCGCGAGATCATTGCGGGCATATCCATAGTGGTTGCGTAGCTCAGCCGCGAATCGCCGACCAAACGATGCTTGGCACTTGGCGCAGCGACGGTGCGACCTCGAATACGGCGAGTTTGCGACCGAGAACGTGTGCTTGACCGTGGCTCTGGAACCACGGCGGTTTGGAACGTACTACCAGCGGGCCGATCACCACCGCCAGCGTTTTGCTGAGACTTACGAAATGGACTCAACGAGCGCAAAATCGGGTATTTCAACATGGGGTCCATGAACAGCCAAGTCCTCAAAACTCACTCAAGGGACTGCTCTTCTTGGACCCCGTCTAATTTTTATTCTTCAGTTACGATCTTTCGATCGGAGTTGACAATCAGATCGCTGCGGCACATAAACCGAGTGTTCGCAGGTGTCCGTCAGATTTGCAGTCGAGAAATAGCCTCGCGGAGGGGAAATGATCGGCCGGCCGCTCTTGGTATCGCTCGTGCCGTTTTGGATGATCGCCTGCGCGTCCGGTGGGCCCCAAGCGGTCGCCGCAGATGCCGGATCAGTCACCCCTGGTGATGGGTCGGATCCGGTTGATCAGTCGGTGCTGGTGCGGATGCGGGACGGCGTTGCCTTGAATACCCACCTCTTTTTCCCAAAATCGATCTCGCGCGATGGATTGCCGACGGTAGTACTCCGAACGCCATACCGGTTTCCCGGTTCAGGGGACGACTACTATCGACAATCGGCCGCGTTTCATGCCTCGCGAGGATACGCTTTCGTGCTTCAGGACTGCCGCGGTCGTTTCGGTTCCGAAGGCACTTTCGTTCCGTTCCAGAACGAGATCGAGGACGGAGCCGACACTGTCGAATGGATAGCGAAGCAATCATGGTCGAATGGCCGCGTGGGTACGATTGGCGGCTCGTACAATGGCTACACCGCGATCGCCGCCGCGATAGGCAGCCGCCGGGTCCAGGTTGTCGTCGCCGACGATCCGGCCGAGGATCTGGGGTACAACCGCCTGGGCAGCGCGATAGCGATCTTCCCGCTCTCCTGGTTGTATTTACTCGATCACGGGGGATGGCCGCCTGCGGGCACGATTGAAGAGTCCTCCAATTGGTTGGACCTTGCGACATTGGATTCGCATATCCTCGGTCGGAAGGAACCGTTCTGGTCGAAATACTTGAACGCGACCGGGCCGGACGATCCAGTGTTCCAGCTCGGGTCCTTGCGTGGGCACTATGGCCACACCTGCGCCGCCCTTCTCACGGTCAAGTCTCGGACCCAGTCCTGGGAGGATCCGGTCCGCGTCTGGCGTGGATTCATCGATGACGGTTGTGCCGAGCGGCGTAGCGACCATCGCTTGGTCGTGACTGACGAGGACCATACTTATCACTTGACCGCTCTCGGCACCAAGGAGACACCGGTCAATCACCTCATGCTTGACTACCTCGACGCCTGGCTTTGCGACGAACGGCAGAAGCTCGACGGCGTGCCTGCGGTGCAGTTCATCGCGCCGGGGGAAACGAGCTTCCACGCCGCCACGCGCTGGCCGGCGGCCGACACGGAGCTGGTCCTGTACCTCGACAATCCCCAGGGCGTGACCGCCAAGCCGCTGCTCAGCGAATCGCCGCCGCAGGCCGCGCGGACGGATATGCTGCAGTTCCGGCCGGCGCAAATGGACCCGTGCGGGCAGGGATATCCCAACCTCTCCTACGTGAGCGCCGAGTTGAAGCACAGCGTCTATCTTGCTGGCGCTCCGAGAGCGGAGCTCAACTTGCGCGCGACTGCACCTCAAGCCGATCTCAGCGTGTTGCTGTACGAGTACAACGCAGCCGACAAGCCGCCACTACAGTTTGTCGCATCCGGCGCGACGCGTGCGAAGCTCTCCGGCGCGATGCCGGGCAGCGCGGCCTCGACGACGGTACAAATGCACTCCCTAACCCACACCTTCCGAGCCGGGAGTCGGATCGCGATCGTCGTCACCGGAAGCCTTTGTGGCTACGCGGAGAACCCGAATTCCGGCGAACCGCCCGATGCTCAGACTAGCTGGCGAGAATCGACTTATGGCCTATGCCTGGGCGGCGACGGACCGAGATCTCGACTCGTCCTACCCGTGCTCGCCGAGTGAAATTCCGATAGATCCAATCGTTGATGTTTCGTCAGCCGCGAATTGCTGACCACACAATGCTCGGCACCTGGCGCAGCGACGGTGCGGCTTCGAATGCAGCCAGTTTGCGGCCGAGAATGTGCGCTTGACTGTGGCTCTGGAACCACGGCGGTTTGGGACGTAGCACCAGCGGGCCGAACAGTACCGATTTTTCGATGCCTTCAAGCAAGTAAGTGTTGTGCACCCAGCCGCGGCCGCTTTGAATGTTTTCTAGCGTTGCCGAAGGATGGCCGCCCCACGGCAGCGAACCCAAAGCGTAGACCACCGCCGGCCAATGATTGATGGCGACCGCGCCATAGCGAAGTTTTGCAATCGCGCGATCAAGCGCCTGTGCGACGCGCGGCGACTGTAGCGATTCAGGATGAACGATGATCGATGCGTTGAGCGTGCCCCACAATCGATCGTTGGCGAAGTCGACCGCAGCGTCGAGAAAATCGACCGGATCGCTGGGCTCGAGCACCGCTTCTGACAGCAGACTGCAAAAGGGCTCGGTGAAAAAGCAGCGCTCGTCTTTGTCTTTGGCGTCAAGTCCGGTGATGAGGGCCCACGGCAATTCACCCGGTTTGGCGTCACCGAGGCGCACAGCGTCCGGATGCGACTCGACGAGATCTTTCCATCTGCCCTCGGCGCCAGGGTAGTAGGCCATGCGCAGAGGGCTCTTGGTCAGCGACGCGCGAATGCCGTCGAGCAGCCGCTGCCTGCCCGGCCAGTTTTTCGACTGCACCAGCATCTTGGTGGCGTTGCAGTTGAAAGATCCGTTGTTGGTCACCGCCGAAGCGATCGATGCCGCCTGAAAAGCAAACTCACTGTCGGAGTACGGTCCCGGTACCACGATCACCGGGCTGACATTGCCGAGCTCCGAGGTGATCTCTTTCTGGTTCAGCGGTTCGCGCTTGGCTTTGCGGGCGTCGCGCTCTTTGCCGGGCGGCCCCCAAATGATGGCGTCGTGCGTCTTGTCCGATCCGGTGATGTGAATCTCGTCGACGAGCGGATGCTCGCAAAGATAGGCGCCGACGTCGCCGCCACCGTAACAGACCGCAACCAAGCCACGCTCGACCGCAGCGCTCATCGCGCTCTCGATAAAAGGACCGAGATAGGCATTGACCGGATTCATTTTGAGTAGACAAACTTTGCCCTCGACGAACAACTTGTAGGCGACGTCGAGGGCTGCTATCGACGCGACGTTGCCGGCGCCGAGCACCAGTGAAAGTTTGCCCTGACGTTTGCTTGGATCAACATGGTAGTGCGATCCGGCGCGCGCGATCACGTCGGCGCTGCTGAGCCCCGCTTCCATCCACACTTCGCCGCGAAATCCGGTCACCAGCAGCTGATCAAAAATGCCGGTTGGAAAAACGTCGACCACGACGCGACCGTCGGGCCGGGTGCGCACGCGCTTGGCAGGAATCGGCGACTCGCCGCGCGCGATGCGCTCGAGCGCATCGACGGTTAGACGCAACGTTCGAATCGTCACTACCGATCCCGCCAGCCAATCTTCTGCCGACATTGGCGAATCAAAATCGACTCCCTTGGCCGCGCAGGCAGCTCGAACCGCGTCTTCGGCCACCGCGACAAAGCCGGCAATCATTCCGCGCGCCAGATCGATGCGATCTCCGATCGGCGATCGCGCGTAGGCATCAGCGTTTTTTTTCAGCCGCTCGACCAGTTTGTCGAGCTCCGGCCGCGAGGTGGGAGCGATCTCTTTCAGTAAAGGTTGGCTCATCAACAAACTATATCATCAGCGGGTCCAGTCGCCCGACTTGCCGCCCCGCTTGGACTCTAGTTGCACGTCGGTGATGCGCATCCCGCGATCGATCGCTTTGCACATGTCATAGATGGTCAGCGCCGCGATGCTGACCGCTGTCAGCGCTTCCATCTCGACGCCGGTGCGATCTTGGGCGCGCACGGTGGCGCGAATCTCGACCCGCGGCTGGCCATCCTCCCGCGGCTCAAGCTCAATGTTCACACCAGTGACGCGCACCGGATGGCAGAGCGGAATCAGCTCGCTGGTGCGTTTGAGCGCTTGGATCGCCGCCGTGCGCGCAATCCCGAGTACATCGCCTTTTTCGATGCTACCTTGACGAATCTGCGCCAGCGTCGCGGCTTGCATTTCGATGGCGCCTGATGCCACCACAACCCGCGCAGTCTCCGGTTTTTCGCCCACGTTCACCATCTGAGCGCCACCAGCTTCGTCAAAATGGCTGAGTTTTTTCATAGCCTAACGAACGTCGAGAGCAAATTTGATCGCGCGATCCAATGCCTCGACATTGCTCGAGTCAAGAGCGCCCATCAACCGAGTCATGCGATGACGTGGAATGGTCAACATGCGCCGACGTCCTTCCACTTCGGAACCTCGGCCAGCTCCTTCACCAAAGCCTCCTGGCTCTCCGCCACATCACCGTCGGCGAGATCGGTGATGGCTGCGGCTTCGAGAAACAGCTGGACCGCTTCTTCGACCAAGGCGTGTACGTCGCGGCCCTGCGCCTGTGCAAGGTTTCGCAGGCGTTCTTCAACACTTCCGGGAAGCTCGATGGTCATGAGGTAATTTTACCGATGGTCAAGGTGTTTCACAAACGCTTTCCGTCGAACTTGCTGATGTTCACCGTCGACAGTTCGAGGCCATCGAGGCAACGCAGATTGATGGCGCGAATCTCGCTCTTGCCGTCGTGACTGTTGCCTTTGCAAAACGAATGAATGCCGCACTCACGACAGAACACGTGATTGATTCTCTTTTTGCCAAAGTGGTAGTCGACGAGGACATCGGATCCCGACAGCAGCGTAAACTTCTCCGCCGGCACAAAGTTCAGCGCCCAGCCGGCGCGATGGCAAATAGAGCAGTTGCACTCGATCGCTTTGCCAATGTCCGCGTCCACTTCGAAGCGAACTTTTCCGCAGTGACAGCCGCCAGCGTATTTCATTGCGCTCTCCTCGTTCGGTAAATTTTCTCGAACCTACCACCATGTTGGCGTCGTCACCAAGCCGGCTCAGAAACGTGCCTGGAGCCAGAGAGAAAAAAGCCGGACGTCAGT
>JAHFDU010000152.1 GCA_023248835.1 Myxococcales bacterium
TCACTTGCAATCCCCTTGCTGCTGTTCGGCGCCGGCTGCGCTGGACAGGGCGACATCGACCGTACCCAGCCGGACAAGGTTGCCAAATCGCTTTTTTTCAACCCAGACGGCAGCAAGAAAACCTATTACTACCGCGAAACCATCACCGGCGTGCCGCCCACCATCTCCTTCGGTTTGGCAGAGGGCTACCAAGGAGCATTTGAAAAGGTTCGGTTCGACATCAGCGAAAAATATTTGACCGCCTACCGCGCTTACGATGTCGTACCCGGATCGCAGAACGAGTTTACCGGCGGCAAAAACAACACCGACAGCCCGATCGCCGAGTACGCGATCAAGTCGCATTTCGACGTCAAGCGCGACTACAATCCCGGGACCGGCGAGCAGACCAATGTGCTGGTTGAAAATGAAACCGACCGGCCGTGGTCTCTGCGCGACTATATGCGGATTGACTGGTCCAAGAACCTGGCTCCCGATTACGGCTCGTTTTTGTCGGAACTGGTGAGCTTTCAGATTGCTCCAGTGTCGTACGACGTTCGCGAAGGCGACATGACCAATCCCGATCGGCCGGTCGTCACCAGCGCCTATCTCGATATTACTTCCAAGCTTTCGGTCCTCCCCGACTTCGACGCTTGCTACTCGTACAACGCGGTTTTCGACGACAGCTCGGGCGATTGTGGCGCCGGCGAGGTGAAAATTCGCAGCTCGTTCATGGAGGTCAAGCCCTCGACCTATGAGCCCTTGGAATATCCCGATCGGGTGGTGCTCAAGGACGAAAATGGCAACTCGATTCGTACCATCGGGCTGAACACGCAACGGGGGCCGAAAGATTTTCCCTGCACCGCCGCGTTTTTAAAACAGCTCAATGATCAGGGAACCGCGGTCTCTTCGAGCGATTGCACCGAGGCGGCGTACGACGAGTTTAGTAAGTTTGGTTTTTTCCGCACCGTTCGCCAAACCTACGACCGCGAGGGTGGAGCGACCGAGACCGGTCGCAAATACCTGGCGAATCGCTGGAACATTTGGCAGCAGACCAAGGACGAAAAAGGCGCTGCTTTGCCCTACGCGCAGCGCAAGACTCGGCCGATTGTGTATTACACCAACGTTGAATTTCCCGACGACCCAGAGCTGCTCAGTAGTGACAAGGAGAATCCAGGAGCCGCGAATTTTTTGATCGAACAGTGGAATGACGCCTTTAAGAAAACGGTTGCGGCCCTGCGTCTCACCGAGACCAACGGCGGCAAGCCGGTGAGCCAAGCCGACATCGATGCCGAGACCAAAAACCTCGACGACATTGTTGTCTTGAAACCCAACAGCTGCTCGATTGCCAACGTGCAAGCGTTCGCTGCCAAGGCTCCCGACCTCGGCAAAATGGTGGAAAAATTGGTCGGTCCAGTAAGAACGCTTGGCAAGTCGGAACTGGCCCAGGCCTGCACCGTGCTCGAAGCGCTGACCGAGAAGGCCAAAGACGGCGATCCGTTGAAATTTTCATGGCAAAAAAACGGCGACCTTCGCTATTCGTTCTTCTTTTGGGTCGATCGTCCGCAGCCGGGTGGACCACTTGGCTACGGTCCATCGTCGGCCGATCCGGAAACGGGTGAGATCATTTCGGGCACTCTGTACGACTACGGCGCCAACCTCGATACCTACACCAAAACAGCGGTCGACACCGTTCAGGCGCTCAATAAGCAGATTTCCATTGATGATCTCATCAGTGGAAAGACCATTGCCGATGTTGTCAATGCGACCAAAGCCGATCGCAAACAGCGCGACGAGATGGTGATCTCGGACGACGTTTCGAACTTGGCCTACTCGCTGCTCGGCGACGCCAAGGACAAAAATCGTCTGGTCAAGTTTGCGCCCGGATCTGCGGACTCTAAGTTGCGTCAGATCAGCGGCAGCAGCTTTGAGCAGGAGAACCTGGTGAACTCCGACATCTTGGCGGCGTTTGTTCCGGGTTACCGGCCCGGCGATCCGGTCACCGACGAGATGCTCAAGCGCGCCTCACCACTCAATTGGGCTTCGCACGACGCTCGCGATCATCACGCCAAGACGCTCTTGCAGCTCGCCAAGAACGGTTGCAAGTTTACCACCGGTTTTGCCGACGACGCGGTGATCGGCTTGGCGCTCGAACTCGCCAACCTGCCGCCCGATCAGCTGTTTAAGAAGTTGCGGCGAGAAATTTTCCAAGGGCTGTCCGAGCACGAGATCGGCCACACCTTTGGCTTGCGCCACAACTTCCAAGGGTCGATTGATCCACTCAACTACCACGATGATTTTTGGAAGATTCGTGCGATGTACAAGAACCCCGACGATCAAAAGGCCCACCGAGTCCGGGAGTACATGATCTCGTCGATTATGGAATACGGAGCCAAGTTCAACAGCGACATTCACGGCATTGGCAAGTACGACTACGCCGCGATTCGTTTCGGCTACGGTCAGCTGGTCGACGTGATGCCGCGCGCAAAGATGGCAGGTGCAGATTTGGCCAACCACATTTTTGCCAGCGACTGGCGCACCCTGCCCGACACCGTCGGCGGACTTGATGTTTTGGCGGAAACACAGGTGCAACCCTATGAAAAAATCATCGCCGAACAGCGCAGTCAACTGCTGAAGATCGGCAGCGGTGGCGTGACGCTGAAGACCAACGAGCGTCCGTACAAGTTTTGCTCAGACGAATTCGTCGGCAACATCGAGTGCAAGGTATTTGATGAGGGTGCCGACCAGGCCGAGATTGTGAACAACGCGATTGATAATTTCAAAAATTATTACCTATTTAACGCTTTTCAACGCAATCGCATCGGTTGGTCGATCAGTGGATATGTCAGCCGCTTGCAAGACCGTTTCTTCGACAAACTGTCCGAGGCTTTTCAATTTTACTACTTCTATGCTCCGTACGTGCGGGGCAGCTACCTCGCCAAAGATCTTGAGAAAGCAGCCTTCCAGTCGCTCAATGCGATCGGCGAAATTATGCAAACGCCGGAGCCAGGTACCTATTGCGTGACGACGAGCAATCCCAATCTCTATGTACAGCCTTACGATCCGTCGACCTGTCTGGAAAAAAACCCGCCACTAAACATCGAAATTGGAGTTGGAAAACCGTTTTTTCTCGATTTTTCCAACGACTACTACTATCGAATCACCCGGGCGGGATCGCTGTACGAAAAACTCTATGCGATTTTGGCGCTCACCGATTCGCAAGCGCGCGTTTTCCGCGGCGATCAGCTGTCGACGCCAGATTACTATTCGATCAATTTCTACCGTGTCTTCAAGGATGAGGTGGTCAAACTTTTCGACGGCATTATCCGCAACGATTCGATGACCTATGGCGGCTTTGTTACCAGAGAGAAAATGGAATACATTTCCACTCCGGTGGTCGATCCGATTCGCTGGCGTCAATTCAACGCCGGCGTCGCCCCCTATGACGACCCGGCGCTGACGGCCCGTGTCGCCGCCCCTTCGAACAAGACGATTCAGCACTTTGCCATGCTGTTTGGTTTAGGAAGACTCAATACCCCTTGGGATTCGACGTTCGACTTTGCCAACTATTTGCGGGTTTTCGTCAAAGGCTCAGGGGATGACCCCGAGTTGCCGCCGGATGCCCCAGTCGCGACTTTCACCCACCCGATCAATCAGCAGACTTTTCGCGCGTTGCGGATGAAGGACAGCGCCAACAAGCCGAACGGCATTTCCGAAAAAATCGTCGACGAATTGAATATCGTCGCCTATGGCGAAAAAGGTACCGGGAATCTGCCCGCCAAATTCGGCACGCTTACCGACGGCAGCCCGATTCCATGCTGGAAAAAGGCCCAGGACCAAGTCAGCGCCGCGGACAACAAGGCCGATTATGACGCCGCAGTCTCGCTCTTCAATTCGCTTGATCGGATGCTCTCGTCACGCGTTGATCTGCTCAATGACATTCGCTCCTCCTACGAGGCGCTGGCCTACAAGTAACCGCTGTTTGTGATTTGGAATGGAAGTGGTGTGACATGAGACTTCTGCTTTCGGGACTTTTGCTAGTAGTCGGATGCGATGACATTGGACGCATCCATGCCAACATGACGCCGGCGCCCGACATGGCACCGAGCGGGCCGGCGACGCCAATCAACGATGGTCGCCACCAGATCGGTCCAGACGGCTGCTCTGATGCGGCGAAACTGGTTTATCTCATCGATGAAACCGGCGAGTTACTCAATTTCGCGCCCGACAAACTAACCTTTACCGATCTCGGTTCAGTGCCCTGCGACGCGCCCAGTTTCAACTCGATGGCCATCGACCGAAGCGCAGTGGCGTGGGTCAATTCGGCCGACGGTCATGTTTTTCGCGTCAACACCCAAGCACAGCCACTCGATTGTCAGTCGACCGCGTTTGATGAGCTGTCTGGATTCGGCGAATTCGGCATGGGGTTTTCTTCCAATTCGGTGGGATCAACCGACGAGACGCTGTTCATCGCCGGTCCCCAGAGTTTCGGCAGCAACGGCATGGCCAAGCTCGATACCACGACCATGAAAACCAGACTGATCGGTACGCTGGGATCGAGCTGGCCAGAGCTCACCGGCACCGGCAGCGCCGAGCTGTGGGGATTTTTCCCCGACGTCGCCGAAAGCAAGATTGCGCAAATTGACAAGAAGACCGCGGCGCTCAAATTGCCAACACTGTTGCCGCAGCTCAACGGAACGCAAAAGGCGTGGGCGTTTGCGTTTTGGGGCGGCAGCTACTGGATCTTTTTGCAGCGCTACACCGATCCGTCGACCAACATTTGGCAGGTCTCCTTCGACGAAACCGGCACCCACGTGATCGAAGCGAAGCACAACATCGGTCGCAATATCGTCGGTGCCGGGGTCTCGACCTGCGCCCCTTTGCAACAACCCGGCTAGACCTCATCTCCGTGCATCCTGAGCGCAGCGCAGCGAAGTCGAAGGGCGCAAACAATCGGCATTTTCATCACTGAGCGTCGATGCGTCCATCACTTGCGTGGGCGTGGTCTGGGCGTGAAACGAGGATTCGCTTCATTTTTCGACGGAGGAAAAAATACTGCTGTCGCTCCCCGATCGGCGAGACTCTGCTGACAGCCTCGGGCTTCTCGTTGGTGATTCGCCCACGCCTACGAATAGAACGCGCACAAATAGATCAGCTTTAAAATTCGATCGGGATGCATTTCAGCGGTTTGGCTGATGACTGTGCCGCCAAGACTGTGTCCTACCAAAACAACCGGCTCGTCGATCGTACCGATCGCAGTTGAGACGCACGCGACGTACCGATCGAGAGACAACTCTGCAAGCGGCGTTTTGTCGTTGCCGTGACCAGGGAGATCGAGCGCAATCGCGCGATGCCTTGTGGCTTCGAGTAGCGGCACCAGTTTTGACCAGCACCAGCCACCGTGCCAAGCGCCGTGAACCAGAACATAAGTTGCCATGAGAGGTTGATTGTAAGCGAACGCGCGCTACCACACACAGCGAATTGCGGGATAGTCGTGAATCTTGGTGTCTTTGGTGATGAGCGTTGCCGATTCCAGCAGTGTGGTGGCGACGATCATGCGGTCGGCCGGGTCGCCGTGAAAGCTTCCGAGTTGGTTGGCTCGAGCCGCCACCGCCGGTGAAAGCGGCAGCAATTCGACGCTCGGCAGCGCCAGCGCCTCGAGCAGCCAAGCCAAGGGTTCGCGATCGACGGTGATTCGGCCTTTCGAAAGTGCGGTGGTAAACTCCCAGCAGCTGATTGCGCAGACACCGATCTGCTTTGCCCGCCGGATCTCTTGCGCCGCCCGTCGGCTCAATTTCTCTGGGTCGCTGGCCCACCAGATCCAAACGTGAGTGTCAATGACGATCATCTTTCGGCGTCCCATTTCTCGCCGAGAGAAGCCACCACATCGCCGTGGTAGCGCACACTGCCGCGCAAAGACGGGGTGCTCTGCTCAATCGGCCCGAGTTGGGCCACCGGTTTGCCGCGTTTGGTGATCACCACTTTTTCTCCCATCTCGGCGACTCGATCTAGAATCGCCAGGCATTGAGCCTTGAACTTTCCGGCTGGAATTGATCGTGAACTCATAGTCATAAGTAAATAACCATAAGTACTACATGTCAAGACCACTATCGTCCATGTCATTGGATCACCGACAAGACCGCTTGGGGATCGATGCGGCGGCGGAAGCGAAGGATGTGGGCGTGTCCGGGTAATTCACTCGCTGCACAAGCGAGGTTTTCGTCGATGCAAAGGATCAAACGTTCGATCTTGGCAGCGCGGTATTGCGCTAGCTTCTTGTCGAGATAGGCCGGGGTCCAGAAACCGACAATTTCAAGCAGCCATGACTTGGCTGGGTGGTTGCGGTGGCGCAATTCGAAATCGGGAAATATCAGTGAGCGACCGGCCGCGATCGGTTCTGGCTCGCGCACCAGATCCCAGTCGAGCGTGGCCCGAGCAAAGTCGCGGGCGAAATTGGCTTCGAGTTTGCTGTCAAATCGACGTGGCTCGATCGACGGAAAAATCGGATCACCCGATCCAAGGCGCAAGGCATAACCGCCCGATTTTAGTTGGCACTCGGCGCGCAAACGGAAACGTGAGCACCAGGCAAGCAGGGGCAAGAGTTCGCTCAGCGTCTTGCCGTAAAGCAGCGTGCGGTGAAACAGCGCGAGCGGCCCGGAAATTTCAAGCTCGGCACTTTCACTCTGCGAGGAGGCGTGAACCGTGCAGAGCAGGCCGCGGAGATGGGCGTGGCGTACGATCGCGCGCGCGTTGCCGTACAGCGAGATGTGAACATGCGACGAACGAAAAAGCAGCGCTTGGGCAAGCGCCAGATTGGCGCGCAGCGACAACTCTTCGAGCGAAAGTTCAGTTGGCAGCGCGGCAACTTTCTGTTCGCATGGAACATCGGCGAACAGCAAAGCCGAGAGCTCCTCTGTGGATACCTTCAATTCGGTTGCGACTGTTTGCCAGACCGATATTTCTAGGGTGGCGTGCGCCGCTGCACCGAAAAGCAGCGCGCGCGCTTGCCTCGGGGTTTGCTTTCTCTTGAGCGGCGGCGTGGCTTTGTGCGCGACGATTCTTTTCAGGACTTCCGATGCCAGGCGCCATTTGCCGAGTGGCGTTGGTGGCGAAAGTGGCGCGCTTAGTCGCTGGTCTAGATCGCGCTGCGGCCTACCGACGCAGCGATCGAATTCGTCGAACAGGGCGCGCAGCCACGGCGCATCGGCAGCACCGAGAAAGTGGGGCACCACTTCGCCGGAGCGGAGGCTATAGGGCAGCAGCGATTCGCGGAGCAAGTCCCTCTCCTCGGCGCTGCGCTTGGCGCTCTTCGAGCGTTCCACGCGCGACCAGTTCGTAGACCACGGCACGTTTGCCTTCGCGCGGCCTGAGCAGTCGGCCCACCCGCTGCACATGCTCGCGCTCCCCCTGCGCACCGCCGACGACAATGCCGATATCGGCGTCGGGCACGTCGATGCCTTCGTTGAGCACGCGCGCCGAGACCAGTGCATGAAGCTGTCCCTCGCGAAACTTTTGCAGCACCTCTTCCCGTTCGCTGCGCCCGATGTCGCAGGTCAGCGGCATGATGAGCTGCTGTCGCGCGATGGTGTAGGCGGCCTCGTTGTCAGCGGTGAAAACCAGCACACGCGCGTCGTGATGGCGACGCAAGAGCTCTGCCAGTGCTTTCTGTTTTCCCAGTGTCAGAGAGAGCAGGCTGCGCGCGTGGCGCCAATCGGTCAGCGCTTGGCGCCCATTCGGAGTGCGCATCGCCCAGCGGACAAATTCAACCCAATCCGCCTCGGGGGCGAGCTTGCGAAAAGTCTGCCGCAGATCTTTGAATGGCGTGATCAACCGCTCATAGTTGATTCTCTCGTCGCGATAGAGATCGAGTCGCAAGGTAATCGAATCGAAATTTGCCAAATAGCGGCCAGCCAAATCATCAATCGAAAGCTCATACACCGTCGGCCCGATCAGCTCTTCCAAGCGGTCGGCCGCCAAGCCCGTCGGTGGCGTGGCGCTGAGGCCGAGTCGCGCTTGAGCGGTAGACATCTCGAGCGCCTCGTCACGCAGACCGTTGCCGAAATGGTGGGCCTCGTCGACGATGAGCAGGTCAAAGCGGTTGCCGATCTCGGCCATGCGGCGCCACCCACTCTCGAAAGTGGCGATGGTCAGCGCTGACAGTGTCCGACTGCCATCGCCAAGTACACCGATCGGGCCGCGATAGACTCGCGCCAGCACCACGCGCCACTGTTGCAAGAGCATGCGCGTCGGCACCAAACAGAGGGTGCTTTTGCGATGGCGAGCGATAGCGGCGAGTGCGATGTGGGTCTTGCCGCTCCCAGTCGGCAGCGCAATCACGCCGCGCTGCTTTGCGATTTCCCAAGCGGCAAGGGCGGCGTCCTGGTATGGCCGCAGCTCGATCGCTGACCAATCATTTTCGCTGGTGCTGTCCGGCTGCCGGACACTGTCCGTATACCGGACAGATTTGCGATCGAGTTCAGCCACAATTTCGCTATGAAATCGAGCCGGCGCCCGATGCGCCGCAATCCGCGCATCCCAGCGAACTCCCGGAAGATTTTCAGGATCAAAAAAATCCGGCGGCGAACGTAGAATGATGGTGCCGCGATCGAAGGACAATTGCATGATCGATCGCAAAAGCAGGTTGCGTGCCAAATGTTCGGCGAGCCAAAACTTCAGCTGTTAGAGTAATGGCAGATGTCCAGGGGACGGAACGTTTTATTGGCGCAACGGTTTCTTGGGCGAGCGGGGAGGATCGACCACTTACTATGTTTATCATGGAAGAAGGGGTCCGTCTCAGGCGGCTTCAAAGAAAAAACCAACTTATTTACGTTTTGTGCTTGACGGCTGGAGCCCAAGGATGTAGAACGCCATTCCTCCTGGGAGCGGCTTGTGTCGTGCCCGGGGCCAAAGGACAAAGAGGAAAACCAAGAAAGCTTGACGGGTCGGACAAAGCGTGGCAAAAAGTACGGCCCTGATTTTTTTTGGTCTCTGAAAACTGAATAGTAGGAAAGACGAGAAAGATAACGTAACAAAGTGGGCCTCTTCGGAGGCACACCTGTAACGCTCGGGTGTTGATTGCAAAAC
>JAHFDU010000443.1 GCA_023248835.1 Myxococcales bacterium
GGCCGAGCGCGGTTTTCTGCGCTGCGACGTCCCACACATGATTGGGCCGACCACCGTTGTCGGCAGCAAAACCCAAAATCGTCGCTTCTGCCACCGCTTCGAGCAGACCAAGCCCAACCACTTGCGGCGCCAGCCGCGGCGAAATCATTGCGCCCTCGCCGAGCAGCCCAAACTGCAATGATGCGATGGTGTAACTCGGTGTCCGCAACGAATAGGCTTCACCGTCAGGATAGCTGCCCGCTGATTCGCTGTACGAGACACTTGGCGTGGCTTCAGGCGGCACTGCCAAAACCGAATATTGATTGAGCTGGCCACCGTAGTTGGGATCGGGTCGCGGGCCACCGTGCTCATCGACGCCAGGCACGCTTAAGCGCAAAAGCAGGCCGACAAACGAATCGCTCGGTGTCGAGGGCGTCGCACCGCGGCCATTGTTGGCATGACAGCCAGCGCAAGCGCGGGAATTGAAAGTGGGACCGAGGCCATCGTTGCCCTGTGGCGTCGCTGGAGCGGTCACCCAGTTGCGGTTGAATACGCCATCGCCAATCTGAAAATCGCTGCGATGATCGACCGACATATTGCGCAACGGATAGGCAAACGCCTCGTCGCCGTCATCAAAAATGGTGGTGTCACCGCCGAGTAGCGCCGCCTCCGGATCAGCCAACGGCAAGCCGCCGGTACAACCGCACACGACGATGAAAATCAAGCACGAACGCATTACAAATTGATGGTGACGCCGAGCGTTTCGGCGATCGAATGAAGGGTGGTTTGCAGCGGCGAAAATGCATCGAGCGCGGCCTTGACTTTCTGGTGGGCATCCGATTCTTCCGGCGCCAATACCGCATGATCAAACGGCGGCGGGATGGCAGCGATCGCATCTCGCACCGCCGTGATCTGTTGTCGCATTTGCATATCGAGACTGGGGTTCTTGGCTTTGACCAAGTCGGACATCGAAGTGCCACTCAACGTCTTACCCTCGAGATTGACATAGCGACCAAGATAAACGTCTTCGACCCCGAGTGCGTTGCCGATAAGATCGCTGAGCGTGGCCTCGCTAAAACAGGACTCTTCATCTTTGCGATCCTTGGTGCGGTAGGGATCACTCATCCGTTCATAGTAAAGTTCAGCGATCGCTAAGTTTGACATTCCGCGCAACATCTTGGTCAGCGACTGGTGCGAATCGGCAGCGACAAACTTTGATCCGTAACTGGTCGCCGAGGTGAGGTCCCACGCGGCAGTCAGTCCTTTCATATCGGCAAGCAGCATCGCGGTCACAGTTTTTAGGTAAGTACGCCGGCGCGCCTGATGGGTGGCGGTGCCGCCGTCGAGATAGTCGGTGTAGGGACGCTGCCCCGGCCCTTCGGTCTGAGCGAGTCGCTGGCCCCAGAGCAAAAATTCAATCGCATGAAAGCCGGTGGAAAGATTTTCGATGCCGCCTTTCTGATCGGCGACCGCCAACACCTCGGCGGTGATTTCGGGGTAGTTATGCGTGTCATTGATGATGCCGCCTTGCGGATTACCCGCGGTGTAGTCGATGAAATTCTCATCGATCGGCCACTCGTTCATGACGCCCTGCGCTTGATCGATCGGCCCGCCATAAAAACGCGAGGTTTCGCACTCACCATAAGGCGGCCGCGTTGCCAACCAGGCGGTCTGAGCCGCTTGCAGTCCGTCGCCAGTCGGAACCGCAACAAACGCATCGACCGCCACTTTGAGTGCCTCGATCTCGGTGACCACATCCTGATAATTGGCGCGCAAGTTGGTGGCGTAGGTGCGCACCGTCGACGATTCAGCGCTGGTGCGACCGCAGGCCAAGAAAAGCGGAAAAAATAACAGTGTCTGTCTTTTCATCACACACCTTTTACTGCGCCACCAACAGCGCGCTTTCTGAAACCACCAACAGCTTGCCATCCTCCGTAAGTGCGAGCGCGGTTGGATTGGTCAATTGGGCCGGCAGATCCCCGAGACGCACCCCGGCGATGGCGGCTTGGCCGATCAGCGTGGTCACCTTACCGTCTTGTAGGCTGATGTGCCGCACCGTGTGGTTGAGCGAATCGGCGACGAACAGTTCTCCGGGCAAACCCGGTGGAGTGGCGATAGCGAGCGCAGTGGGATAGGCAAAAAGTCCCTCACTGCCGTCGCTGTTGCCGCGCAGTCCCAAGGTTCCGGCCACGGTAGTGACTGCGCCGGAAGCGAGGACAATTTTTCGCACCGCATGGTTGAGCACATCGGCGACATACAAGTTTCCGCGTCCATCGGGCACCAGCCCCCTTGGCGAATAGAAGCGCGCGGCTTTACCAATTCCATCTTGCGCACCTGGCATTTGTTCGCTGCCGGCAAGTAGAGAAATTTTCATGGTGACGAGATCGAGAGTGACCACGGTGTGATTGCCCGAATCAGCGACGTAGAGCTGGCGCTTTTTTCCGTCTAAGACAAGGCCAGCCGGAGAGGAAAGTCCGGCCAAATTCGAATCGGGAAAATAGGCCACCGTCGAAACCTGTCGCGTCGACAGGTCGAAGAGGCGCAATGTCTGATTACCGCTGTCTGCAACGAGAAGTTGATTGCCGTCGAGCGCCAGTCCGGCGGGCTGAT
>JAHFDU010000444.1 GCA_023248835.1 Myxococcales bacterium
CCCACTTCGAGTACTTGTTATTGCGGACAGCGAGCCAAACCCGTCAAACAAAATTGAAAGCGAGTTGCTGATGACAAAAGTTGCGAAAGACAATACCGTCCAGGCGTGCAATTGCATCTCAATGGCAAGCCAACCAAGCTCCGCGAGCCGCTTACCATCGCAGGACTGCTCAGCGAACTGAACATCAGCGAACAGGTAGCAGTCGAGCGCAATGGCGGCATCGTATTGCGACGGGACTACGCTGTCGTACAGCTGGCGGCTCGTGATCGAATCGAAATCGTTACCCTCGTCGGAGGAGGATAATCATGACTGAAGATCCATTGGTGCTAGGCGGCCGCAGTTTTCACTCGCGCTTGCTCATCGGCACCGGCAAGTTCAAGGATTTTGACGAGACCCGCGCTGCCATCGAAGCCTCGGGCGCCGAGATCGTCACCGTCGCAATTCGGCGCGTTGATCTTTCGCAAAAAGGATCGCTGCGCGATGCGATTCCTAAGCACTGCGCGCTCTTGCCCAACACCGCGGGCTGCTACACCGTCGACGAAGCGATACGCACCGCCCATCTTGGGCGAGAACTTTGCAACACGCCGCTCGTAAAACTTGAAGTCATAGGCGACGAGAAAACGTTGTTTCCTGACACCGCGGCAACGTTGGCGGCGGCCGAACGGCTGGTCAAAGAAGGATTTGTCGTCTTGCCCTACACCAACGACGATCCGGTGATGGCGAAAAAACTTGAAGCGGTCGGTTGCGCAGCGGTAATGCCACTCGGCGCGCCGATCGGATCGGGGCTCGGCATACGCAATCCGTACAATCTCAAGATTCTACTCGAGGGCGTCAAGGTGCCAGTGATCGTCGACGCTGGAGTCGGCGCTGCCTCCGACGCCGCCATCGCGCTCGAGCTCGGTTGCGACGCGGTGCTGATGAACACCGGCGTTGCCGCCGCGAAACATCCCGTACAGATGGCTCATGCCATGCGACTTGCCGTCGAGGCTGGCCGCCAATCTTTCTTGGCCGGTCGCATGGCCAAGCGACTCTATGCGCACGCCTCCTCGCCCACCGACAACTTGATTGCATAGACTGCAGCTCATCACCGACGGCTTCGACACGAAGACGGTGACGATCGTCGACGCCGTGTTGCGCTCTCTTCCAAAAGGGATCGCGGCGATTCAGTTGCGCGCCAAGTCGCTCTCGGGACGCGCCCTATTTGACGCGGCCGGCGCACTGGGCGAGACCACGCGCCTCTATCAAGCACCGCTGTTGATCAATGACCGTGTCGACATTGCACTTGCCGCGGGCGCAGATGGCGTTCACTTGCCAGCGAGCGGACTTTCGCCGGCGGAAGCGCGCCTGCTAGACCGAAATCACCTTGACGTGATCGATCCCGCGTTGTCCTTGACCTTGTCGGCGACGGCGACGGCGACGATCTGTTCCACAAGATCGACCTTTGTCTACGCTGCAGCGCCAGCGACGGTGATGGCTGAGGGGAGATCGTTCACGTCGCCGTCGCCGTCAACAACTACTACGACAACGACAACGAACTACCAGACGCAATCGCGTCAACGTGATAACGGTCTGGCGCCGAATTTCTTGATTGGCGTATCCACCCACACCCTTGACGAAGTTCTGATGGCCGCACGACAGGGTGCCGACTACGTCAGCTTTGGACCGGTCTTCGCCACGCCAAGCAAAGGCGCACCGACCGGGCTTGCCTCGCTTGCGCAAGCCGTCGCATCGGTCGCAATCCCAGTTTTTGCGCTCGGCGGTGTCGGCCCAAGCGAAGCGCTGGCTTGCACCAAGGTGGGCGCGCGCATCGCCTGCATTCGCGCCGTGCTCGGCGGCGATCCCGAGCGCGCGGTCGAGAATGCTCGGCAATTTCTTACTTCAATTGGAACGGATAGCTGACGACGCTAGCGCCGCCGGCGGCCGGAAATTGAAGTGGCGTAACCAGCGGGCGCAAACAGTGTGCCAGCCCATTGCGCTGCAGCAACGCCGGCGCGGTGATGCGGACGCGGCTAACTTTGCCCGCACTCTCGACGCGGAATTGCACCTCGATGCGACCCGACTCGAGCGGCGCATCGCCGACCGCTTGGGTGATGCACTTGGTGATCGCCGGCTCGAGTGGATGAAAGACTCGGTCGAGCTCTTCCTGACTGCGCTCGTGACCTTCGTCGTCCGATTTTGAAAAGTCGATGTGTTCAGGGCGCCCGAGGGCGTCTCCTGCAGCGACCATTTTTTCGTCACCAGGATGCAGCGTGACCTCAGGCGCTGCGTGCGGTTCGCTGATGGCGGAATGGCGACGGTGGGAAGGCTTTGCTGGCGCCGGCGCGCCACTCGTCGCTGCACAATGAAAATCAACACACCGGGTGCCGTTGCCGCAGCGACCAAGGCAGCGATCGATGCTGTGCGTGATCAGCAAACCAGAGCTCAGCGCTGCCAGCGCCAGCGCAATTCCAAGCAGCACTCGCCCCATGTTGCATAGTAACTCATTTGCTTTTCACCACGCCAAGGACGTTCGGAATTGGCCAAGCGTGGTCGTTGCTGTCGTCGCCGACAAAATCAGTTTCGAAACTCCCAAAATAA
>JAHFDU010000153.1:0-5701 GCA_023248835.1 Myxococcales bacterium
CTGTTTCCGATCGGCTTTGTCGGCGCTTACACGACGTTCTCCACCTTTGAATACGAAACCCTACAGCTGGTCGAGCGCGGTGATTGGTTGCGCGCGTCAAGTTATGTACTCGGATCGCTGATCGCCGGTTACGGCGCCTTGTTGGCCGCGGTCTTTGTCGCCAAGCGCTTTTAGTCTGCGCAGTTCGCTGTTTCTGTGCGAAGATAAAATAGAGAAGGTATGCGGTTCGCAGTCCATTTTTCGCGCGCAAAGCAGCTAGTCGTCTCTCGCTGGCGAATCCTCGCTTTGGCCGCGCTAGTAGTGGTGGCGTTGGTCATCGCTCACCACCAGTCGAGCGTACCGCGCGCGCATTCCGTCGGGCGATGCACGGCGCCGACCGAGCTCGCCACCGCTATCTATTATTCTTCGACCACCAATCCTGACGCGGTGCCAATGGCGGCGGCTCCAATGGGTTCAATGCCAGACGCGGCCGATAAGTTGCGCTTCAATCAGGTTTTTTCGATCGCCACCCACAACTCTTACTGGGTCAAGCGCGAAAACCTGTGGGAGTTCGCCGCCAGTGGTACGCAGGAGCGGCTGATCGATCAACTGCTGTTCGATCACGCGCGCGGACTCGAGCTCGATCTGCACCGCGATGTGGCGCACCGAGGTGTGTTTTCGATCTACCACACCACCGAAAACAGCAACACATTGTGCTCTCCGCTCGAGGAGTGTTTGCGTGAGTTGGCGCTGTTTCATTACGCGCTGCCAGAGCATGAACCGGTGACCGTCGTGCTGGAGCTCAAGGAGCTGATGGAATCCAACTTTGATGCCACCCACACGCCGGCCGACATCGACGCTACGTTAGAGCGCGCCCTCGGCGCGGCGCTGTATCGTCCGCGCGATTTTCTTGCACGCTGCGTGCCCGGTGCGAGCATGCGAGATTGCGCCAAAACCGCGAGCTGGCCGACGGTGGCTGAATTGCGCGGGAAATTCTTGTTTACTGTACTGGGCAATTGGCGCGCCTCGGCCACCGTCGAAGCTTGCCGAGCACTCAACCTCCGCTCCTGCTCCGTCGAGGTGGTGGGCGGCCACGGTCCAGCTGGCTGGGTCGAATACGCCACTTGGGGCGAGGGGGCGGCGACCCGAAGTGCCTTTCCGATGGAGTCGGCCTGGATCCGGTTTAACCAAGGGCCGCTGTCGGAATCGATCGAAGAAAAATTGGTCACGCGCGCGCAAGAGGCGTCTCTGTTTGTCCAGGTCGAACACATCAACGATCCGCGGGTGCCACGATTTTTGGCGGATAATTTGGTGTTGCGCAGCCGGTCAAGCTCGTCAGTCAGCGATCAGGAGCGCTTGGTGCGTGTCGGCATCCAACTGGTGCAGAGCGACTATCCTTGGCAGCAGACGCGCGATCACAGCGTCGCCCAGCCGCTGCGTAGTTTCGACACGACGCAAGAAGTGGTCGAGTCGGGCCACCGCTTGGCGCTGATCACCGGTGGTCACGACGCGGGCCGGGTGTTTTTGCACCAGCGTGTCGCGGCGTCCCACGCGGTGTGGGAGACGCTGCCGTCGACGACCCGACCCTCTCCGAGCGCGCTGCACCGCAATCCTCACGCGGCGCGAGGGCGAGGTTGTCTGCGCGTGGCAACCTCCGCGGCCGCGTTTGATGACGCGACGGACTCGGTCACTCTGTGCCGTCAGACCGTCGGTGGTAGCTGGTTTGAAACCAAGCCGGTGGCAGAAGATGCCGCGATCACCATTGAAACGGTGCGCGGTGGAATTCACACGCTGCAGATGGTCTATTCGTCGGCTGCTGGTTCGCGCGGTCCCGGCGATTATCTCAGACTTGGCGTCGACAGCGCCAAGGAAAGCAGCTGTGTGGTCGCCTCTTCTGCGGGTGGTGCCGACGACAAAGGTCCGCTTTGGGTCGAGTTGACGCGCGCCTGTTTTCCCCATCGATTCGAATACCAAGGTCTGGTTGCCGACAGCGGCGAAGTGCTGTTTGTCGGCACTCGGCGCACGCTCGGCAGCGACGACGACTGGCAATATGTCAGCGGGCGTGACCTCGGCCCGCCGATTCCGCTCAGCTGCGGAACCTCGGTTTACCGAGTCGCCGATTTGACTGTGCCATAAGGCAGGGGCGCCCGAAAGTCCGGGCGCCGCCGACAGCTCGCAGCCGAGCCTACAGTTTCGGATTCATTCATGAAATCAGTGACGGTGGTAAGAACGTTAAGCGCGAATCAGCGCCGACTTCCGGGCGCTCCTAAGGGTCCGTAGGTAAGAAATCACCCACAACCACCAACAATAAGACACACACCGCCGACACAAATCTCTCGTCGCTGCCCTGACATTTGCGTTACAATAAGTGAGTCACGGGTTTGGATATAAAGGAGACCCATGCGCAAGATGTCCCGCGGCTTCACGCTGGTGGAATTGATGGTGGTGGTGTCGATCATCGCGCTTTTGGCAGCGATCGCCATTCCCGCCTACCGCAAGTACATGGACTCGGGCCGCACGTCTGAAGTGGTGTCGGTATTCGGCGAATTTCGCAACAAAGAGGAAGCGTACCGCGCCGAGAACTCGACCTATTGGCAAACTTCGGCGTCGGGCAGTGAGACCGATTTTTATCCGCTGCTGCTCGCCAGCGGAGAGCCAGTGGCCAAGTCGGTGGCAACACCGCCCGCAAGTTGGACCACGCTTGGCATCAATCCCGGCAAGCAGTCGCTCTACTGCGGCTACGTGGTGATCGCAGGCCAGCCGAATGCGGGTACTCCTGGTGTCAACGGTCTCGCCCTGCTTGGCGGCGCAACGCCGAGCACCATGTGGTGGTATCTCAACGCCGCCTGTGACAACGACGGCAATTCTGCAGTGAACGCGACTTTCACCACCTCGATGGCTACCACGTCGATTGTGACGCGCAACGAACATCGGTAAGCGTGAATCCATCCCGCATCCGTCTGCTCCTGTTGTTGTTCTTGCTTTGCGGAGCGACGCTGATCGTGCATCAATTTTCGCTCTTGCAGCAGGCGCGCTTCACCGCTGAGGAAGACGTGCTCTATTTGCCTCGGGCCTCTGCGCTCAAGACCTTGTCGCTTGGCCACCGCGAACTTTTTGCCGACCTGATTTTCGTTCGCGCCATCATCTATTTCGGCGGCGAAATGCACGGCGCGCGGCAGTATCGCTGGCTCGAAAACTATCTCGACACCATCGTCGAACTCGATCCGCACTGGCGCACGCCGTATCGCTGGGCGGGGATCGCGACGATGTACAACGGACAGACCATCACCAACGAGCGGGTGCTGGCCTCGAGCCATTTTTTGGTCCTGGGATCCAAGCAGTTCCCGCGCGATTGGGAGCTGCCGTTCATGCTCGGCTGCAACTATCTATTCGAGCTCAAGAGCAACAACCCGGCGGAGCGCGAGGCTTGGCAGCGGCAAGGTGGTGACTGGATTCGCCATGCTGCGCTCGTCGGTGGCGGCCCGTCCTATGTGCCGCTGCTCGCCGCCACCATCATGACCAAGACCGGCCGCGCCGAGGCCGCCATCCATCACTTAGAAGAAATCCTCCACACCACCGGCGACGAAGCGACACGCAAAGAGGTCGAAAATCGCTTGCGATCGCTGCACAGCAAAATGGATTTCGAACTCGAAACGCGCAATCGCACTCAGTTCGAAGCCGAATGGCGCGCCACCGTTCCCTATGCGCCCGAGGATTTTTTTGTCGCGGTTGGAATGCCGTCCTCGCCGCGCCTCGACTGGCGTTGGCTGGTTGAAAATAACTAATCCTTATTCTGGCTGCGATTCGGATTGGAAATTGCGGAACAGTGTTTCGGTGCCGCCGGCGCGAATGTCTACGCTGATGGTCTGATCGACGTGGAATTGTGGATTCGAAAGTGTAATTCGATGCGCGCCCGGGGATAGTTTGAGATGGGCCTGCGGGGTGTGCAACCCGGTGTCTTTGCCATCGACCGTGATATTGGTCCACGGCCGTGAGTTGACGCGCAGCGTCCCATCCCCGCTCGCTGCGACCGGAATCTCGGGTGGCTTTTCTTCTTTCTTCGCTGGCTCGGTTTTGACAACTTGCGGTTTCTGCTCTTCGGCTTTCTTCTCCGCAATCGTCGGCGCCGCGCGTTTGGGTTCGCGTGGCTTGCTAGCGATATGGCGCGCCGTTGCTTCCGGTTCTCTGTTCTCCGGAACCGGAACTGTTACGGTGGCCTTGCTCGCCGGTTTGTCGTCCTTGTTTTCAATGATTTTCGCTGCCGCCTGTAGCGGCGCATGCACCTCGAGCACTTGGTCTTTGTCGACGACGATCTCGCCTGACCAGTGCCCGGCCGCGCTGCGCACGTCGAGCGTGTGCTTGCCGACGACGATCTTGTCAACCTGCAGCGGTGTTAGAACGCTTTGCTTCTGCCCGTCGAGCAGGACTTCCGCACCTGAGGGCTCGGACAGCAGCTTGAACGAGCCCGTCGACATCGGTTCCAGGCGAATGTCGAGCGCCCGCGTGGTGTTCGACTTGATTTCGATCGCCTCCGTCTTGCCTGAGTACCAGTCGCGCACCACTTGCACTTTGTGCCTTCCGACCGACAACTGGTGTTCTGCTGGCGTGTGCGTGATCTCGGTTAATACATCATCGACGTACACCGAGACTCCCTCGCTCGGATCGGTGGTCAGCTGCATGACCCCTGGCCGTGAGTGCAGATAAAGCCGAACACCGGACACCACCAGCACCAACCCAAACAGCGGAACCCCAATCCACAGCAAACGGGCGACAGGGAAGGGTGGTGACGGCAGCGGACGCGCGAGGTTTTGCACCTGGTTCGGCAGTGGGGTCGGCTGCGTCGGCGGCAGATCAAACCGGTTGGGCGGTTTGGTCGCTGGCCGGGCTTTGGCGGTACCGTTTTGTCGCGAGCCGGGCTGGGCCGTTGGATCCTGCCACGCTTCTGCCTGGTCGCTCTGTCGAGCATGCGGGACCGGAGCGCCGTCGAGGCTCAAATCGACTTCAGAAAGATCCGGCACGTGCTCGATCATCGTCGCTTCTACCGGCACCGACAACGACGGTTCGTAAATGTTGGTGGCGAGCTCTTCGTCGTCCCAATCGACATCCGCGAGCAGGGCGGGGGCGGCGGCGGCGCTCACCGTCGGTGGCGGCGGCGGTCCACCCGGCGACAGTGTCCGTTTGCGCTGTCGCGGTTCTTCGCTTTCGGTCGGCGCGGTCAGATGTTGGTAAGACTCAAGCTTGACGTTTTCAGCGGTCAGTTCGGTGACAAACACCCGCTTCATCCACGCCGCCAGATCTTTGCGCGAATAGAATTCACCAGCGGCGTACATATACGCTTGCAAGTCGTCGTGCAGATCGATCGCATTCTGGTAGCGATCTTCGACGTCGCGTCCGAGCGCTTTCATCACGATGCGTTCAAGCCCAGGCGAGATTTTTCGGTTGAAGGTCGACGGCGGCAGAACCTCCACATTGCGCACTTTTTCGAGCGTTGAAAAATCGCTTTCACCGACGAATAGCCGCTCCCCGGTGAGCAGCTCATAGAGCACGATGCCGAGTGCAAAAACGTCGGAGCGGCGATCGACCGGCAGGCCGCGCACCTGCTCGGGCGACATATAGCCAAACTTGCCCTTGAGGATGCCCTGTTCGGTCTTGGAATTTTTGCCCTGCGCCTTGGCGATGCCAAAATCGATCAGCTTCACATCGCCTTCGTAGGAAATGAGAA
>JAHFDU010000153.1:5711-8982 GCA_023248835.1 Myxococcales bacterium
GGCGATACGTCGCGATGCACCAAGTGCAGCTCGCTGCCTTTGTCGTCGCGCTTGTTGTGGGCGTAGTCGAGCCCTTCGCAAGCCTTCATGGTGATGAAACAGGCCTGCGCGATCGGCATCGCTGTCGAGCCCTCAAAGGCGCGCTGTCGGCAGCGATCGAAAATCACCCGCAAGTCCTTGCCGTGGACAAATTCGAGCGCGATGAAAAAACTGCTTTCGACTTTGCCGAGGTCAAAGATTTGGCAGATGTTGGCGTGGCTGAGCTGCACGGCGATCTTGGCCTCGTCAACAAACATGGTAATGAATTCGTTGTCCTCTGCGATGCTAGGCAAGATGCGCTTGACCGCGACGATGCGCTCAAAGCCTTCGACGCCGAAAGCTTTGGCCTTAAACACCTCGGCCATGCCCCCGACATTGATGCGTTCCAGGAGCAGGTACTTCCCGTATTGAACCGGCTGCTTCACTGCCTATATGTTTAGCATGTTCCCATCAGAAACGCGCTTCCATGCCCAAACTGAGGATGTCCGCCGCCACCGAATAGCTGCCGTTGCCGACGGGAATCATGGCCGAGGGGCGAATCGGGGTCAGCTGGTGGGCCTCGCTGTTGTGCACGGTGCGATCGAGGGTAAACACGTGCGCGTAAGCAAGGTCGAGACGAATGTTCTTGATCTTGGTGCCGAAGCCAAAGCTGATCAAGTTGTGCAGACCATCAGGGTGGAGCACGGATGCCGTTGCATCAGGTGTCGCGCTCGATTCGAAAAGATAGCCGGCGCGCAAGATCAGCAGATCGCGAAAAAGGCTGTGCTCGGCGCCGATGTGCACCGAGTAGGAGTCGCGCAGGTGGCGGTTGATACTCAGCGTCGATAGGGTGTAGTTGCCGATGCCGGGCACGTTGGTGATGACGATGTTGTTCGGTTTGATGGTGTACTGCTCCTGCATCGACCACGCCTCGTAGTCAAAACCGATTTCGAGGCGGGTCTCCTTTTGTGGACGATATTCAAATCCGGCGCGCAACACGAGCGGAAGATTGAATGACATATCGATCGAATCACCGTGAATTTCCGAGTTGGTAAATTCTGGATCGGACGGCAGGCGTGAGCGTACCGACCCTGTGGCGCGCACCCAAAACGGCAGCTGCAGCGCGAGGCCGGCGCGAAATTGATCGTAGGCCACGGTGGCGCCGACGATTCCTGACGGCGTGAACAAACTTAGTGCGTCGAGCTCGGTGAGCGAATCGAAATTGGGGCTCTCGGGCGCGCAGTTGACTTCAATGCAGGCCGACAGCATGACTCGGCTGTGAAACTTGAGCAGCATATTCTCGACGCCAACGCCGAGCCAAAAATGGCGGTTGATGCGAAACGCGGCGGCAAACTCTGTCACCGCCAGCAGGGATCCCTTGAGCGAAATCGCGCTGTAACGCTGTGGGCCATTCTCCGGCCACGAATTGATCCCGATGTTGGGCGCCCACACTCCGCCGGCGAGCGTCAGCCACGGCACCGTTTTCGGTTGCAGCGTCAGCGCCAAGGTTGGAATAGGTAAGATGTCCATACTGCCAGACACCGGCGCCAATTGGTTGTTGCCCGAGTCTACGCGCGCGTACGTGACTTGCTGAAAAATCAGACTGAGATCCACGAGCGTGCTAATGCCGGGAATGTCGGCCAGGCCGGCGGGGTTGTAATAGAGCGCGCCAGCGTCGTCAGCGCCGGCGACGAACGACCCGGCACGACCGAGCGGACGGGCGCCGCGTGCCGGTAGAAAAAGGCCGCCCGCGGATGCTGGGAGTGCCGACAACAAAAGCGCGACGAATGCGACCCGGCAAAGCCAAACTCTTTTTTTCATGATGGTTTGAAAACTCTCTATTGTTCGCCGTTGCGCGACTTGATGATTTTGACGAATCGCAAGTAGCCGCGCTGGTCGTCGACGAAGAAATCGTGGACCTGATGAAATAGGTTGCTGTAGTCGGCGCCAGCATAGGCGCCTTGGTCGAGCGGTGCGGTGCGGTGCACTTGTGCCAAGGTATCGCCGAGCGTTGCGGCGGGTGTGCCGCCGCCCGAGTCGACGTGGTAGAGGTTTTTCAAGATGGTCAGCAGCGTCTTGCTGGTGTCGACCTCGTGGGTTTTTTTCATCAACGCCATTTGCGGTGAGAGTGCGTCGAGTTTGGGATCGGCGATCGCCCCCATCACCTGGACCACCGGCACCATGCTCTTGTCGTCGAGAAACAGCTGCACCAAGTCGCCGATCGCGGTCAGCGTGGTTGCAAACGTTGGCGCATCGGCATCGTTCACTTGATAGTGCAAGAGTTTGTAGAGCTGGTTTTTTGCGTCGGGGTTGGCTTCGAGTTTGGCGGCGACATCGGTCACCGCGGTGAATACCGGCCCGCCCAAAATATTCTCAAGGTCAGCTGGCAACTTCCCATGCACCCACTTGTCAATGTCGCTTGCGCGGGCGTGCGCGATCCAGCGGGAGCGAACGTAGTCGATAAGGCGGGCTAGCACCGCACGCATGCGGCGATTCTGAAAGCGGTAGCCGCCACCATCGGTTTTTTCCACCGTCAGAATCTCGTCAATCAACGCCGAGGTCGAAGCCTTCCACGCGTGCGCCTGATTGGCGCCGTCGGGCGTTTTAGCAAGTTTGCTGAGCGCGGCGCGCCTACCCGCATAGGCCTCGGCGATCATGAAGTAGGGACTGGTTTTTGCAACCGGTGTGATGCCGTCCGACCACACGGTGGTGGTCTTGCCATTGCGGTAGGCGACATCCGACGCTTGCGGGTCGAACAGGTAGGCGGCCGATTTTGTCAGCACGTCGACCGCATCGACGTCCTTGCTGGTGGCGTAACTCGGAACTGTGGTGGAAAACAGCACCGGAGAGAGCGCGATGATCGACGGCAATAGATCGCTGTCGCCAAGGATCTTGGTCAGCATCGGCTCGTAACTGTGCACGTCATCGAGGTTGGCGTAGCGCGGTTGACTGCGATCGGCCGACTGATAGGACTGGCCGAAATAGTGCGAGTTTTGCGAAGGCCAGTGCTCGTGCAAGAGCGAGAGCGCTTCGACCAGCAGCTTGGCTGCGTTCTGTTTCTCCAAACAGAGCGTGTGACCGGTATCCCACTTAGTGCACTCGTCATGTTTGGCGAACGCATCGACGATAGGGCGAATCGCATCGTAGAAACTGTCGTTGTCAAAGCCGGACGGATTTTGCCCTGCTCGCAGCGGGACTTCCCAGGCCATCAGCGACTTGTGATGAACATCGAGCATGCGATCGCCATCCTTGC
>JAHFDU010000445.1 GCA_023248835.1 Myxococcales bacterium
TGAACTGTCGGCGGCGCCGCGCAATCCCGACACCAAATGGTGAGTGAAAAATGATCCGCGAATTTCTTTGGACTCAAGCGCCAGTTCGTCGGCCGCGCTCGAGGTCAAGAGCGCCTCACCAGTTGAGGCCAGATCATCGTTCATGCGAATTTGATAGGCCGGCCCCAAGCGGCCACCCTTGGCTGCGAGCAGCGCGCCGCTTTTGCAACTGTCGACCATCGCCACCCGTACTTCGGCGCCGGTTTGTCCAAGCAGCCGGCGCAGCTCGGCGAAACTTAGCTGCTGGCGTCCAATTTCGAGCGATTCGCCGTCGGAATGGCCAGAAAAATAGAACAGCAACACCACCCGGGTGTCGGCGCCGCGGTGCCAGTCGGCGACTTTTTTTTGCGCCAAAGTGATCGCGTCGTGAAGCTCACCGAGCCCGCGGCCCTGCAGCAGAAACAGGTCGGCGGCATCGACGCCGCCTAGCTCCACCAGCACCTGCGACAGCTTGCCGGCATCGGTCTCGGCGTAGCGCAAGGGCGAACGCTCCTGAGCGCCGGCATTGTTTCCTACCACCACGGCAATGCGCCGAGTCTCGGCGCGCGCAGTGACCGCGAACAAACCCAACAAAATAGTTAAAATGTAAGCGTTCACGCGTCACGCCCCGCTCGCCCTGAGCCTGTCGAAGGGCAGCCTTCGATTGTTTCGCCCTTCGACTTCGCTGCGCTCCGCTCAGGGTGCACGGAAAGAGGGCGCATGAACGCGTACGTCAAAATAACTACTAACTTCATAAGTCCACCTTCTCAATGCGGATGGATAGCTGAAGATCGGCTGAAATAGCAAGCGATTGTATAGAGCGAATGGCGGCGGCGCCTTTTTGACCCAATTGGTCAAGCGCGCGCTGCAGTTCGTCGGCCGCGATCGGTTGTTTGGAAAACAGCGCAAAAACCCGCTCCGGCCCTTTGGCGTTGTCGAGAATCACACTGCCCGGAAGTTCGGTGCGCGCCGCTATAAGGCGTTCACTTTTTTCACCGCCAAAAGGGAAATAGATATTCGATTTGCCGGCACCGTCGATCGAGCCCAGCAGTAAAAAGGGATGGCCGCCCGAAGTCACGACAAAGCGCAGCTCGTCGCCGGCTCTTAGCGCGGCGCCATCCTTGACCGCAAACACCTCGCCCTGTCGTCGCGCAAACACTTTGAGTGCAGCGCCGCCCTTGGTGCTCATCTCCGGTTCGTGGGCGCGCCACAGCCTTGGAATGATCGCCACCATCGCCGCCACTGCGACCAGGCTCGGTAGCAGCTGCACGCCAATCGGATGCCGCCATCTGCGTGCCCGCAGCTCGGGCAGCGTGCGTGCCAGAACATGATGGGCGAATCGCTGCCGGGCGCTCTGCATCAGTTCTGACTCGGCGTGGCAGCGCGCGCACGTCGCCAGGTGCGCCACCACTTGAGATTCATCGGCGGCACAGAGCGATCGCTCTGCCAAGCGGTCGAGCGTCAGTCGAGACACACAGTCGTTCATGAACTCCTCCCGGCAAATTTCTGGGCGCTCTTGCCAAAATCGGTCAGGCGGTTGACCACCGTGCGCAACGAGACGCCCAGCACCGCCGCCACTTCGGTCTGCTCCAGGCCATCGACGTAGTGCAGCCAGGCGGCGACGCGCAGTTTGGGCGCGCTTTGCTCCACCAGCCGCGCGGCAAAATCTCGATCCACCAGCTGCTCTTCGACCCGGCCGTCGATCAGTGCCGGCAGCGCATGCGCCTCCGGCAAGCTGGCCTGCGGCTGCGGCCGCCGCTTGCGGTCGCGCAGCTCGTTGAGACAGTAGTTGGTCGCAATCCGATAAATCCAGTACAGCGCTTCATCGGAATTGGGCGCTTTGTGAAGATGCCGCTGCACCCGCAAAAAAGTCTCCTGCGTTGCATCCTCCGACGCGGCGTGGTCGCGCAAGATCACATAACAGCGCGAATAGATCGCTGCCCCGTGCTGCTTGTACAATTCGCTTAAGCGATCCACTGAATCAAAGCTCTGCGTGTGGTAAACCCCGCATCGGAGCCTCACACGCAAAAATTCTTGCCAGAGATCGCATACACTAGGCGGATGAAGTTTTGCATCACTTTGTTGCTGCTCACCGCGGCGACGCTCTGCCGCGCTGACGAAGTACGTCTGGTGCTTATCGGCACCACCGACGTGCATGGTCACATCGAAGCGGTAAAAGAGACTTTGACCCTCGACGGCAATCGGCCCGCCGAGGTATGGCGCGGGGGTGCGGCGCTGTTTGGCAGCTACCTCGAAGCGTTGCGTAAACACAACTCCGGTCGGGTTGTTTTGCTCGACAGTGGCGATGCGCTGCAGGGAACCTTGGTGTCGAATTTGGGTGAGGGCGCGGTGATAGCCAAAGTGATGAATGAACTTGGCTACGCTGCGATGGCGGTGGGCAATCATGAATTCGATTTTGGTCCGGTCGGACCGCACCCGACCGCCGATGCTGGCGAAGATCCGCTTGGTGTGCTCAAAGCGCGCGCCGGCGAATCGCATTTCCCTTGGCTCACCGCCAACATTGTCGACAAAAAAGGTCTACCGTCGGGG
>JAHFDU010000446.1 GCA_023248835.1 Myxococcales bacterium
TTTTCGGTCTTGTGAATGTCGACCGGCATGCCGCGGCCGTTGTCCTCGACCGTAATCGAATTGTCGAAATGGATGATCACTTGCACGTGATCGCAAAACCCGGCGAGCGCTTCGTCGACGGCGTTGTCGACCACCTCGTAGACCATGTGGTGCAGGCCGGTGCCGTCATCGGTATCGCCGATGTACATGCCCGGCCGCTTGCGCACCGCCTCGAGCCCCTTAAGTACCTGTATCTTGTCGGCGTTGTATTCGTCCGACGCGGCTTTAGCCGAAAGCTTTTCGGCCGGCGATTTTTCCGCGACCGTCTCAAGTTCACTCATTTCAAACCAGCCCCTTCACCGCCAAAACTGTGGCCACAGGAAAATCGATAAGTTGTAGCATGCGGGGGCCTATCGAACAAGCAATTTTAGCGTAAAATTTCACCTCTAAGTAGTTGAAAATCGACACGATTTTCAACTAGCAGAACATGTTTCGGATCGGTCGTAGTCACCCATGTTTGGCAGCTCATTTGGCGCAAAAAATCGAACAGTTGTCGATTGCGGCTGGCGTCCAGTTCGGAAGAAACATCATCGAGCAGTAGCACTGGAGAATCCCCCAGATTCTTGGTCAAGAGTTCGATTTCTGCCATTTTCAGCGCCAGCACCAGCGCCCGCAGCTGCCCTTGCGAGGCGTAGAGCTCGGCCGACTTTCCATCGATGGTGAAAATCAGATCGTCTTTGTGCGGGCCGACCGAAGTCATGCCGCGCTGCAGATCGCGCCTAAGATTCTGATCGAGCGCCGCCCGCATCTGCATCGCAATCTCGGCTTCGACGCTGGCGCACTCCGTTTGATAGCGTAGCGCTACCGAGATTTCACCGGCGGTGATTTCGGTAAACGTGCGCTCCACATAGGGCGTAAGCTCATCGACAAACCGGCGTCTGCGCATCACCAGCGGCACCGCCGCCGCGCTCAGCTGTTCGTCGTAGACAGTGAGCAATTGAGGATCGTGCGTTTTCTCTTTTAAGAGCGCGTTGCGTGAGCGCAACGTACGTTCATATACCTGCACCCGATCAAGATAGTCGGGCGTGCAGTTCCAAATCGCCCGATCAAGATAGCGACGGCGCAGCGCTGGAGCGCCTCGCGGCAGGCGCAGATCCTCAGACACGAAAAGCACAACATTAAAGGCAGCAAAATAGTCGACTTGGCGGGCGTTTTTGCCGTCGACCTGGGCCTGCTTTTGTCCCGGCTGCAGCAAGACCTCGAGTCGCCGTTCGGTCGACAGCTTGCGCACCCGAGCGCGCAATTGCGCATTTGCGGCGCCAAAGCCAATCATCTCTTCGCTTTTGTCGGCGCGAAAAGATCGCAGCGTGCCAAGCAGATAAATCGCTTCGAGCAGATTGGTTTTGCCGTGACCGTTGGGTCCGGCAAACACATTGCAGCGTGGGCCCGGTTCAATGACTTGCGAGGCAAGATTGCGAAATGCGACAGTCTGGAAGGCGAGAACTTGCACAGAACTAAATACGCATCGGCATCACCACGCCTACATAGTCGCGGTTGTCGACCGGGCGCACCAGGGCTGGATCAAGTTCGCCGTTGAGTTCCAAGCAAACTTCGTCGCCTCCCATTTCACTTAGAAGCTCAATGAAATATTTGGCGTTAAAACCGATTTGCAACGCCGCGCCCTCGTAGCTCACCACCACCTCTTCATGGGCTTGGCCGAGATCGGGATTGTCGCTCCTGATTTCGAGCGCGCCCTTCTGCAGCGAAAAACGGACGCCGAAATTCTTGTCGGACGACATCAGCGAGACGCGCCTTAGGGCCTCTAGCAGCGCCAGGCGGCCCACCTGAGCGACTTTTTCGTTCTCCTTGGGGATTACCTGGTCGTAGGGCGGAAACTGCGCATCCACGAGCTTGATGGAAATTGCCACTTCACGCACACGCAAAAACAGATGATTGCCATGCAATCCGATTTCGACTTGATCGACATTCTCAAGCAATTTTCGCGCTTCGGTCAGTCCCTTGCGCGGAATGATGATCGATTTTTGCAACTTGGGCCCATCAAGCGGCCGCTCGACTTTGCACAGACGGTGGCCGTCGGTCGACACCATGCGGGCAAGTTTTCCATCACTCTCGAACAGCACACCGCTCAAGTGATAACGCGTCTCGTCGGCCGAAATCGAAAAGAAAGTCTTGGCGATCATGTCGCGCACAGTGGCGGCGGCAACTTTATTAAAGCTGACTTCGCGGTGGCTCGGCAATTTGGGAAAATCGCGATCAGCCATGCCGACCACTTTGTATTCAACCTTGCCGGCGCGAATTTCGGCGTAGTTGTTGTCGGTGCGACGAAGAACAAGATCAGCGCCAGGCAGCGACTTGACGATGTCATGCAGATGTTTGGCCGAGATCGTGATTCCGCCTTCGGCTTGGGTCTTGCATTTCAGCTCACTGACCACGGTGACATTGGTGTCAGTGGCCGCCAGTAGCAAGCGATCTTTGCCATCGGTGCGCAAAAGCACATTGGCCAAAATTGGCATCGTGGTTCGGCGCTCTGAGATCCCTTGCGCAAGGTAGAGCCCCTGCATCAAAGTC
>JAHFDU010000154.1 GCA_023248835.1 Myxococcales bacterium
CACCTCCCGTGCAACTACTGGTGGTGGTGCCTAATGTCTCTGCCGCGGACAAAGTAGATCACCATCTCGGCGATATTGGTGGCATGATCGCCGATGCGTTCGAGATAGCGCGACACCGAGGAAGTCGCCAGCGCCCGCGCCAGATCCAAGCGACTCGGAATTTCATCCTCGAGCAGGCCAGTGATCAGCTGGACATTGAGGCTGTCGATCTCGGTGTCGTCGCGAATCACATTCTCGGCGGTGATCGCATCGGCGTCGCGAAAAGCATCGAGCGCTTGGCGAAGCGCACCCAGCACGCGCTGTCCGAGTTCGTGCAACTCTCCCGTTGGTGGGGATTGACTGAGCAGGCTCAACTCTTTTTGCCGTTTGGCGATATTGACAGCGAGATCGCCAATCCGCTCCAGATCAGTCACGATTTTGAGTGACAGCATGACAAAGCGGAGGTCGGAGGCGACGGGCTGCCGACGCGCCAAAATCAAAAATGCCAGCTCGTCGATCTCGACTTCGTCCTGGTCCATTCGTTCGTCGTCAGCGATCACCTGTTCTGCCAATTTGTCGTCGCTGCGCACAATCGATTGGGTGGCACGTTCGATCTGCTGCTCGGCGCGGCCGCCCATCGCCAGCAGGCGATCGCGCAGCGTTTTTAGTTCACGTTCAAATTCTCGACTGGTGTGCTGCATTGGTTACCCAAACTTTCCAGTCACATAGTCCTCGGTTTGTTGCTTCTCGGGCTTGGTAAACAACTGTTTGGTGGCGCCCTGCTCGATGAGCTCGCCCATGCAAAAAAACGCTGTGAAATCGGAAATGCGAATCGCCTGCTGCATGTTGTGGGTCACGATCACGATTGTATACCGTGATTTAAGTTCGTCGATGAGCTCTTCAATTTTTGCCGTCGCAATCGGATCGAGCGCCGAGGCCGGCTCGTCCATCAGCAGCACCTCGGGCTCGACCGCGAGCGCCCGCGCAATGCACAATCGCTGCTGCTGTCCACCGGAGAGCTGGGTCGCATCCGACGAAAGACGATCTTTCACTTCGTCCCACAGCGCAGTCTGGCGCAGCGTTCGCTCGAGCACCTCTTGGTAATTTTTCTTGACCCGGTTGAGTTTGAGACCGGACAGCACGTTGTCGCGAATCGACAGCGTCGGGAAAACGTTGGCGCGCTGAAACACCATGCCGACGCGACGACGCAGCGTGCTCGGATCGAGTGCCTTCGAATAAACATCTTCGCCGTCGAGCAGCACCCGGCCCTCGGAGCGCGCGCCCGGCAGCAGCTCGTGCATCCGGTTGAGACAGCGCACGAAAGTCGACTTGCCGCAGCCCGACGGCCCAATGATCGCCAGCACGCGGTTCGCCGCCACCTCGACGTTGATGTTCTTGAGCGCCTGGGTGGTGCTGAACCAGGCATTGAGCGACGAGACTTGAAGCTTGGCGGTCAAATCGCGCTCCGGCGCCGTGTGAAATGAGCAAGCAAACTCAGAAGTCCTACCAGCAACAGCAGCACCAATGCGCTGCCCCACGCTTTGCGTTGCCAATCTTCGTAAGGCGAAATGGCATAATTAAAAATCTGCACCGTCAAAGACGCAGTCGGCTGGTCAGGGCGAAAATTCCAGTACTGGTTGTTCAGAGAGGTAAATAGCAAAGGCGCGGTTTCCCCTGCGGCTCGAGCAATTCCCAAGAGCGCAACATTGAGGATGCCGCCCCACGCAGTGCGCAGCACGATCGACAGCGTCGTGCGCCAGGCCGGAACGCCCAAAGCCAACGACGCTTCGCGCAAAGTGTGCGGCACCAAACGCACCATCTCTTCGGTGGCGCGCGCCAGCGTCGGCACCATCAAGATGCCGAGCGCAAGTCCACCCGCCAGCGCGGAAAAACGATGCATGGTTGCCACCACCAATCCATAGGCCACCACCCCGACGACAATACTTGGAACACTGCCCAGCACCTCGGCGGTAAAACGAACGGCGCTGCCCAAACGCCCGGCACCGCGTTCGGCCAGATACACGCCGGCACCAACGCCGAGCGGCAATCCAAGTAGACCAGCCAAAACCACCAGATACAGCGTGCCGACGATGGCATTGCCGACGCCGCCACCGCTCTCTCCCACCGCAGCAGGCAGCTCGGTCAGAAACGAGATCGAGAGTGAACGCGCCCCTTTTGAAACAACCAGCCACAAGATCGATCCAAGCGGCATTAGCGCCATCAGTACCGCGGTCAGACACAATCCTGTCATGCCCCAATTGACGACGCGCCTCACGGCCGAGTGCACTCGCATCTTCATTCCGCTCGTCCTGAGCTTGTGCTTCGACAAGCTAAGCATAATCGGGGGGCCATATGGCCGCTCATCCTGAGCCTGTCGAAGGACGCTGCCCTGCGCTCAGGGTGAGCGGTTTTGATGCGCACGCGCCGTCTCATCGCAGCCTCCGAGATCGGATGAGTACACGCGCAGCACCACTCAATGTGAGCGAAACCAAGAACAAGGCCAGCGCCAGCGCTGCTAACGCGCCGGTGTGCACAGCGCCCGTCGCTTCGGCAAACTCGTTGGCGATCACCGACGGCAACGTGTAGCCTGGGGAAAACAGGGAAGCGTGAATTTCAGGCTGGTTGCCGATCACCATGGTGACCGCCATGGTCTCTCCGAGCGCGCGGCCGAGGCCCAAGATCGCTGCACCAAAAATTCCGCGTCGAGCGTAGGGCAGCACCACCAAACGAATCGCCTCCCAGGGCGTCGCGCCAAGCGCCAATGCGCCTTCGCGCAGCGCCTGAGGCATCGTCCGCAACACTTCAACGGTGACCGAAGCGATGGTCGGCAAGATCATAATTGCCAAGATGATTCCCGCGGCCAAGTAGCCAAGTCCAATCGGCGGACCGCGGAAAAGAGGAAGGAATCCGAGCCACCGACCAAGGGCAGGTTCAACCGTCGAGCGCAACAGCGGCACCAACACCATCAGGCCCCACAGGCCGTAGACCACACTTGGAATCCCGGCGAGAATTTGCACCAGCATCGCCACCACCACGCGCACTTGCCGCGGCGCCATCTCAGTCAAGAACAGCGCCAAGCCAACTGAAATTGGCAGAGCCAGAACGATACCGACCAAAGAGGTAACCAGGGTGCCGTAGATGAAGGGCAGCGCTCCGAACGACTCCTCGACGGGATTCCAGTCGCTGCCGGTCAGCAGCCGCAGCACTCCCAGTTTTTCGATCGCTGGCAGCGCCAACTTCGCGCAAGCGAAAAAAATGATCAGCGCTACGGCGAGCAGTGCACAACCAAGCACTGGCAGCACGATGCCAAAGACCCGATCGCCGATGTGTCGGCGATCAGTTTGCGGCAAGAGCACTCCGGCCCTGCACCATAATCGTCCGCAGCGCGGTTTCAACTTTACTCACGACTGCCGCCGGCAACGGCGCGTAATCCAAAGGCCCCGCGACGACCTGGCCTTCGTGGGTCGCCCACCACAGAAATTGCGTCAGCGCTCGTCCTTTTGCCGCGTCCGCTTGATCTTTATAGAGCAGGATGTAAGTGAATGCCGAAATCGGATACGACGCTTTGCCTTTGGCGTTGGTGATCGAAACGCGAAAATCTGCCGGCAGCGTCACTCCGGCGGCCGCGGCCGACGTGCTGGCAATCGATGGCGCAACGAATTCTCCGTCGGCGTTGCGCAAGCTTGCCATGGTCAGTTTGTTCTGACTGGCGTACGCGAGTTCGACATAACCGAGCGCGCCCGGAGTCGATTTGCAAAGTCCGGTCACCCCCTCGTTGCCTTTGCCACCGAGCCCCACCGGCCACTTCACCGCCTTGCCAACCCCGACCTTGCTCTTCCACTCGCTTGACACCTTGCCGAGATAATCAGTGAACACCGCGGTGGTGCCCGATCCATCGGAACGATGTGCGATCGTGACCGCAACGTCGGGCAACTTCATTCCAGGGTTGAGCATTGCAATCCGCGCGTCGTTCCATTTGGTGATTTTTCCCAGGAACAGATCGGCCAGCGCCTCGGGCGAAAGTTTGAGTCCTGCGGGCAGCCCGTTGTAGACCACCGCAACCGCGCCAAGCACCGTCGGAATGTGCATAATTCCCGGCGCCGCCGCGATCTCGGCATCGCTCATCGGCGCATCGGACGCGCCAAAATCGACGGTGCGCGCAGTGATCTGCTTGATGCCGCCACCCGATCCGATCGACTGATAGTTAAACTGCGCGTCTTTGTGTGTCTTCTGGTACTCGCCAAACCATTTGGAATAGAGCGGAAACGGAAAGGTCGCACCGGCGCCGTTGATGAGCAGCGGCGCAGCCAGAGCAGAGCCAGCAATCAGAAATGATAAGGCGATGAGTTTGCGCATCTCTATTCTCCTTGTTGGTATAGATAACCCGTTTCGCTACACCGATTGTGACGATTGAGTGACAGCCGCGTGACAACTGCGTCTATAGGGCTACCCCCAACCGAAACAACAGCTCGTGCTCCGGCCGCTGGAAGAAAAGATTCCCTTTGGCCTGCGGCGAATCGCCGTCAAGATAGTTCATCACGTAGTTGCCGGTCATCCGCACATGTTTGGTGGCCCAGGCATTGACGCCAAATTCGAACACGTGCAGCAAGTAATTGCCGAGGGCGAGATTGCCGGGCGTCAGTCCGGTGACATCAAAGTTGATGTTCTCGTACTTGGCGGCGAGCATCAGGCCCCATTTGGGCTCGGCGGCGGGCGAAAATTTCTTGATGCGCGGCGCCGCCTCGAGGCCCGGCGTCTCGAGAAAATTCACATCGCCAAGAATCCAACCGTAGAGTTCGAGGTACGTTCCATATCCGTCGAGCGTGCCGGCGCTACCAACGGTGCGTGTCAGCATCGCGTTTACGGGATTGGTATCGTTGTATTCTGCTAACGCGATATTTTGATGAACAAATTCGAAACGCAATCCGATTTTTTTCCACGGGAGGTTGGCTTCGAGCGCCCACTTGAGTGTGTCGCCCCACGGGGCCAGGTGAGTGCGGACCGTGTTCATGCCGGCGTCTTTGCCATTGTTGTAGTTGCTGGAGAAAAAACCAAATCCTCCTTGGGTGGTCATCGCCGGCAAATCGGCCTGCGCCGCGCCCGACACACTGGCTGCCACCGGGCCGCCGAGGTTTTCATTGCGCTGCCACCAGAATGAAGCGCCGATCCAGATGTCCTCCATCCAGCGGTTGCTGCCCGCCATCCACGCGAGCGGCGCAACAAACACACGTCCGACCAAGGCGGGATTGTTGTCTTGGTTCTTGAACGACTGACCGTCGCCGTTGAACACTCCGAGCGAGTAGTAACCAACCTTCTTCGGTGCCCAGCCAAACACCATCGCGCCTAGATCTTTGTTGGTCGGAACCGCAAACGAGCGCACCGCCACCGAGCGCTCCATGAAGTCAAAATACTTGTCTGAAGTGCGATTCTCGAGGGTGAACGGCAGATCAAATTGCCCGGCCTGAAGTTTCAGATAGGGCAAGTAATCCACAATCACATACGCGTCTGTCACCGCTCCGATGGCGCCCGTCGCCGGCACCGTCGCATATTCACCTGCCACATGAAAATCGAAATGCTGCATAAAAGTGCCCTGCAGTTCGACCCGGGCGCGGCGGACAAAAATGGTATCTCGGATCGAGTTGCGCGGATCTTTTGAACTGTTTGGCTGCACCGCCATTGGCATGCTGCCGGCAGTCACCGAATCGCCGCGGTTGGGAAAATTGTAGTAGTCGACTTGCAAGCGAGCCTTGGGAAATAGCACAAACCAGTCGTGCGGATCGCGCAAAAAGAAATTTCCATTGGCATAGCCGGCGAGCGGCTCGGCAGGCGCCGCGGCAAGTGGCGCCGCCGATGCAGGCTCGGGTGGCGTTTGCGCCAACGCTGTAGAAGCGACCAGGAGCAGGAGAGCGAGCGTTACTGCAAAGGACCGTTTCATGTGACCTCCGTAGGTTGCACTTGAATTACCATGATCGAAACGGCGTTTTGGCAGAGTAATGGTTACAGTTGCGTGAACTCAGTCGTTCGGTTGGCGAATGCGGTAGCCGACGCCGCGCACGGTTTCGATCAGCTTGCCGCTCGGATCGAGTTTGTCGCGCAGCCGCTTGACGTGGGTGTCGATAGTACGAGTTTCGGTCTCGGTCGACGCGTTCCACACATTGGCAAGCAAGTCATCGCGTGAACGAACCCGGCCGTGACCTTCGATTAAGTAGGCGAGCAAGCGAAATTCCAGCAGCGTCAACGCCGTCTCTTCACCGTCGACGCGAGCAATGTAAGATTCGAGATCAAGCTCAATGTTGCCAGCGCGCAGCAGCCGCTCAGTGCCGCTCGGTTTCGCGCCGCTCTTGGCCAGCCGGCGCCTGATCGCGTCGACGCGCAACACCAGTTCGCGCACACTGAACGGCTTGGTGACGTAGTCGTCGGCGCCAAGTTCGAGTCCGACAATGCGGTCGAGCTCGGTCGAACGCGCCGTCAGCATGATCACTGCGGTGTGCTGGGTCTTCGCGTCACTCTTGAGGCGACGGCAGACCTCGGTGCCAGAAATGTCGGGCAAATTAAGATCGAGGACGACCAATTGTGGCGCATGACTGAGCGCTTTTTCTAGCGCTTCACGTCCAGTCGCTGCCAACAGGGTCCGATAGCCAGCCTGGCGCAAATTGAAATCGACGAGGTGGCGTAAATCTTTCTCGTCGTCGACGACGAGCACGAGTCCCAAGTTGTCGTTCATGTTGGGAGAACATTAATCAACCAACCGCGACTTTCTCGCAACGCATTTGTGAACATTCTGTAACGGACTCTGATTACGATCAGGAGATCGGCAGCTGTATGACAAAACGCGTTCCGCGGCCAAGCTTGCTTTCGACGGTGATATTGCCTTGGTGTGCAATCACCAGGTGCTTGACGATGGAAAGGCCGAGCCCGGTGCCGCCAAGCTCGCGTGAGCGCGCATCGTCGGCGCGGTAGAAACGCTCGAACAGGCGCGGCAGGTGTTCAGCCGCAATGCCACAGCCAGTGTCCTCGACCACCAATTCGACCGCGGTATCGCGCGCGCTGGCGCGCAGAGTGATGCGGCCCCCTTTGGCGGTGTACTTGATCGCATTCTCCACCAGGTTCGTCAGCATCTGTTCGACCGCGGCGCGTTCGGCAGACACCGCGAGGACGGGAGCTACCATGCTTCTTAGCTCAATATTTTTTTCTCTAGCGCGTGCGCCGAGTGTCGTGCGGACCGTATCGATCACATCAGTCAGTCGCACCCTCTGCCGGCGCGGCCGGTAGCCGGCCTCCAGTCGTGCCAGGTCCAACAGATCCGCTGTCAGCACTGAAAGTCGATCGGCATGGCGGCGAAGAATCGCAACAAACGTCGAGCGCGCCTGCGGATCCTCTGCCGCTCCAGCTGCCAGTGTTTCCGCAGCGCCAACAATAGCGGCCACCGGCGTGCGTAGCTCGTGCGACGCGTTCGCCACAAAATCGCGCCGCAGCCGTTCGATCCGCCGTGATTCAGTCATGTCGATGAGGATACACACCGCTTGTTCGCCGCCGAGCGGCTGAGCACGAACTTGCAAGACCCGGCCGCCTACGTGCATCTCCTGCTCGGCGACCTGCCTGTTCGCACGCGCTTCTCTGAGCGTCTCGTCGAGCCCCGGGGTTCGTACCGCCTCTAAAGGAGTGCGTCCAATCACGTCGTCTATCCCTAGCAGCTGCGAAAAAGCCGGATTGGCCACGATAAAATGACCGTTTTCGAGCAGTGCCACGCCTTCGATCATAGTGGCAAGAGTCGTCCGCAGTTTTTCATGTTCATGAGCAACGCTGGCGAGGTCTAAAAGGGTCCGGCCGCGCAGCTGCCCGAGCGCTTCGACGAGCCCGCCCAGTTCTCCGCCCCAAGACGGCAGTTCTACATGGAGATCGCCACGCGCCATTCTTTGCACCGTGCGGGTCATTACCGACAGCCGAGTCCTTGATCGAACAAGGATAGCAGTAAGGATTACCCCGACTGCGAAGGCAATCCACCACACCTACCGGCGGCACTTTCTGAGTGCGACGCGGCCATTATCACCAACCACACTTGGTTGCATCCTCACCGATCTACTTACCATTCAACACCTCGGCGCTGTGAAAAGAGGTTCTAACACCTCTTGGCGTTCATCCTTGGTTGAGTCCATGACCCAGCAGGCGAATTTTACCTCAAGTTCCGGCTGGGTGCAGGCACCTCATTCTGCGGCTGGCCGCCGCTGAGCACGCAAACAATGCTCTCAGCCGCCAGCCGCGCCATCTGCGTGCGGGTCTTTTCCGTGGCTGACCCAAGATGCGGCAGCAACAGCGCGCGTTTCGATACCCGCAATCTCTCATCTACTTGCGGCTCGCTCGCATAAACATCGAGTCCAGCTCCAAACAGATGGCCACGCTCCAGTGCATCGGCAAGCGCAGATTCGTCGACGATGGCACCGCGCGCGGTGTTGATAAAAATCGCAGTCGGTTTCATTTGCGCAAATTCGCGTACTCCGAACAGCGCACGCGTCGCCTGATTGAGCGGGCAATGCAGCGACACCACATCAGAATATTTCAGCAGCTCGTCGAGTGAAACCAACCGCGCACCGTCCACTCCGGCAACCGCGCGCGGATTTGCGTAGACCACTTGCATGCCAAACGCACGCGCACGCCGCGCCACCGCTTGACCAATCCGCCCAAGTCCGACAATGCCGAGCGTCGCACCGTCGAGCTCGCGGCCGCAGAGCTCGGTCGGTTGCCAGCCTTGCCAGCTCGCCTGCCGCATCAACGCGATTCCCTCCTCGACTCGCCGCGCCACGCCGAGGATCAGCGCCCAAGTAAGCTCCGCTGTCGCTGCGGTGAGAACATCCGGCGTGTGGGTGACAACAATGCCGCGCTCAGCGCAAGCGGCGACATCAATATTGTCGTA
>JAHFDU010000155.1 GCA_023248835.1 Myxococcales bacterium
GCTGCGCGAACTTGGCCAGCATCAGTATGTCGGTGGCGCGTCGATCGTGGCGTCGCACATTCGGGCGCTCGGAGCCGACTGCGTCTTCCTATCAATGACCGGTGAAGATCAGGCGGCGCAATTTATCGGCCGCGAGCTCGGCATGCAGGGCGTCGAGACTCACCTCGTCGCCGATACAAGTCGGCCGACCACATTCAAGATTCGCTATATGGTCGGCAATCAAAAACTCTTGCGGGTCAGCCGCCTTGAGCAAACCTCAGCGCCGCGCGCGGTTGAAAACGAATTGTGCGAGCGCATCGAAAAATTGGCCCAGACTTGCAGCGGCATCGTGGTCAGCGACTTTGTCTACGGTACGCTGACGGCGCGCGTGCTTGCGGCGATCGTCGACGCCGGCAAACGCCATCAGATTCCGCTGTTCGGTGATTTGCAATGCTCAAGTCAGGTCGGCAGCTGCCTCAAGTTCAAAGATTTTTCGCTGATCGCCCCGAACGAACGTGAAGCACGGATTGCGCTTTCGGACAACGACAGCGGTCTTGAGCAGCTGGCGATGAAACTGCTGGCGCGAACTCGGGCGCAAAGTCTGGTGTTGACGCTCGGCCCGAGCGGCTTCATCGGCTACGACCGCACCGGCGAAATCACTCGTTCGGAATCTTTTCCGGCGCTCGAGTCCAATCCGGTCGATGTCACCGGCGCCGGCGACGCGCTGCTCTCGGCGTTGGCGGTGGCCACCGTGGCCGGTTGGCCGTTTATGAAAGCGGCGGCGCTCGGCGCCTGCGTGGCAGCGCTTGCGGTCAGTCGCGTCGGCAATACTCCAATTGGCAAGGGCGAAGTGCAGGCCTTTGTCGAGCAGACTTTCTCCACCACCCGGCGCGTCACCGATCGGCGAGCGCAGGTGGCGCATGGATAACACGTCCTCCGTTCATCCTGAGCGACGCGCAGCGTCCTTCGACAGGCTCAGGATGAGCGGCCACAAGTCCCCCTCCGATTATGCTGAGCTTGTCGAAGCACAAGCTGAGGGCGAGCGGCCCATCGCCCCAGGGCGAGCGGACACTGGAAAACGCTGTTTGGTCACCGGCGGCGCCGGTTTCGTCGGCAGCCATCTTTGCGATCGCTTGTTAGCCGACGGCCACAGCGTGACCGTGATCGACAGCCTCATCACCGGTCACAAAAAGAACTTGGCACCACACGCGCGACTGAATTTCGTCGAAGCCGACATCAACGATGCGCACATCGCCGAATATTTTTCCGGCATCGACTGGGTTTTTCACATGGCGGCGCTGGCCGACATCGTGCCTTCGATGGAGCGGCCGGCCGAATATCATCGCGCCAATGTCGACGGCACTTTCGCGGTGCTCGAGGCAGCCCGCGCTCACAGAGTGTCACGCCTGGTCTACACCGCCTCGAGCTCCTGTTACGGCATTCCCGACACTTTTCCCACGCCCGAGACCGCCGAAGTGCGGGCGATGTATCCCTATGCGCTGACCAAATGGATCGGCGAGCAGACGGCGCTACACTTTTGCAAAGTGTATCAGCTGCCAGTGGTGTCGTTGCGCCTGTTCAATGTCTACGGCCCGCGCTCGCGCTCGAGCGGCACCTACGGCGCGGTGTTTGGAACTTTCCTAGCGCAAAAACTGGCAGGACGTCCGCTCACTGTCGTCGGTGACGGCAAACAGACCCGCGATTTTACTTACGTCACCGACGTGGTCGACGCTTTTGTGCGTGCCGCCGTTTCAAACGTCACTGGAGAAATTTTCAACGTCGGCTCTGGCGGCAGTTATGCTGTCAACGAACTGGTGCGGCTCATCGGCGGCGAGATCGTTCACATTCCCAAGCGACCGGGCGAGCCCGATTGTACTTTTGCCGACACCGCGCGCATTCGCCAGCAGCTCAAATGGCAGCCGCGAGTGAAATTTCCCGACGGTGTGCGCTTGATGCTCGAGTCGATTGAATTGTGGCGCGACGCGCCGGTGTGGACACCTGACTCCATCGCGCAAGCAACCGAAAGCTGGTTTCGCTATCTCGGTGTACCAAAGCGGGAGGAGAATCATGGCGTCCGTTGAGCAGTTCCGTATTGACAGTCATAAATTGCACCTTCATCCCGAGCGCGTCGCCCAGTGGTCGGCGGGAAAAAATGTCTATCCGATTTTTATGGAGATGTCGCCCGCGGGCGCTTGCAACCATCGCTGCAATTTCTGCGGCGTCGATTTCATGGGCTATCAGAATCGCAAGTTGCAAATGCCGATGCTGGAAAAGCTGCTGCCGGACCTCGGCCGCCTTGGCCTGCGCAGCATCATGTTCGCCGGCGAAGGCGAGCCGCTCTTGCATCCCGAGATTGCGCGTATCACGGAGCTGACCAAAGCGTCGGGCATCGATGCTTCGTTTACCACCAATGCGTCGCTGCTCAAGCGCGAACTTTCTGAGCGGCTTTTGCCGGTGACCAGCTGGATCAAAGTCAGCATCAACGCTGGCACCGCCGCCACCTACGCCGAAATCCACAAAACCAAACCGGCCGACTTCGATCGAGTGCTACGGAACCTGCGCGACGCCGTGGCGCTACGCAAACAGCACGGCTTCGCCTGCACACTCGGCATGCAAATTGTGCTTCTGCCAGAGAATCGCGGCGAAGTCGAAAAGCTGGCGATGATCGGCCAGGAGATCGGCGTCGATTATTTGGTGGTCAAGCCCTATTCGCAACACACCCAAGGGCTGACACAGCTGCATCGCGGCGTGCGCTACAACAACGATCAAGATCTTTTTGCTCGACTCGAAGCGCTGTCGACCGACAATTTCAAGGTCGTTGCGCGACTCAACACCATGCGCAAGTGGGACGCGCAAGACAGGCCCTACAAAGTTTGTCAGGCGCTGCCGTTTTGGTCGTACATCGACGCCGGCGGCAATGTCTGGGGCTGCAGCGTCTACATGCGCGACGATCGGTTCGCCTACGGCAACGTCAACGAAAAATCATTCGAGGAAATCTGGGAAGGCGAGCCGCGCAAAAAGTCGCTCGATTTCACCCACAACGAACTCGACATTTCGGGTTGCCGACAAAATTGCCGGATGGACGAAGTCAATCGCTACTTGTGGGAGCTGAAGAATCCAGGCCCGCACGTGAATTTCATCTAAGAGGTTGGTCATGTCGTCGCTGCGTCGATTGGAAGTTTCGGAGTTGAAAGCAAAAGCCGATTTGGCGCGCAAGCGGCTGGTCGGAGTTGCTATGCGAAATGGCGCCGGCCACATTGCACCGTCGCTGTCGTGCGTCGATCTTTTGACCGCGCTCTACTATCGAACCATGCGGCTCGACTCCAATCCCGAGTGGCCCGACCGCGATCGCCTGGTTTTTTCCAAGGGTCACGGGGCTTATGGTCTGTACGCCATCCTCGCCGACCTCGGCTACATTCCACTTGGCGACTGGGAAAATTTCTACAAAGGATCGCTGCTGCACGGCTGTGTCGAGCGCGATCTCAGTCGCGCCCTCGAGGCGTCGACCGGATCGCTTGGACATGGACTGCCGCTCGCGGTCGGTCTCGCTTTTGGCGCCAAGCTACAGGGCTTGCCTTGGCACACCTACTGCATCGTCGGCGACGGCGAGATGCAAGAAGGCTCGTGCTGGGAAGCGATTCAATTCGCGGTGTTTCACCAGCTCGGCAACCTGTGTGTGATCGTCGACAAGAACAATCTGCAGGCGATGGATCGACTCGACGATGTTCTCACTCTCAAAGATCGTCCCGACGATCTGCATCGCAAGCTCGACGTCTTTGGCATGGAGACGGTGACGGTTCCCGGCCACGATCTGGCAGCGCTGGATGCGCAGTTCAGCGCATGGCAAGGCGGAAAACCGGGATCAGCGCCTCGCGCACTTGTTGCCGAGACCATCAAAGGCTACGGCGTGCTGGCGATGGAAAACAAATCCTTCTTCCATTTTCGACTACCGACCGAAGAAGAGATCAAAAAGGGAGTGCGTTATGGCTGAAACACCGGCTCCCAATTTTCGCAAAACCGTCATTGACCACATCATGCCGCACGCGCGCGCCGACAAACGCATCGTACTACTCGTCGGTGACATGGGGTTTGGTGCGATCGATCAATTCGCCAAAGAATTTCCCGGCCGCTTCTACAACCTCGGCATGATGGAGCAGGGAATGATCGGCATCGCCGCAGGCATGGCGATGGCCGGGCTCAAGCCGCTCGTTTACAGCATGCCCAATTTTTTAGCGTTCCGCGCTATCGAGCAGGTACGCAACGACGTCGTCCACCAAAAACTAGCGGTCAAAATCATCGCCACTGGGGTCAACGACTACTTCAAGTTCCTCGGCCACTCGCACTGCTGCGGCGATCAAGATGCGCAGATCATGGCGATGGTCGGCATGCGCGTGCACGACCCCTACATCGAGCCGCGCCCGTTTGTTGAATTGGTCGACTCTTTCATCGCTGACGACACACCCGCCTATTTGCGCGTCTGAGGCTACGAACAAACAGTGCTCAGGTGAAAGGCTTCAGCCTTGAACAAAGGGATTGCGGGAGCGGATTTCGTCGAAACGGGAAAAATCACCATCGCAAGTCCACAGCTCTTCCGCTCCGTTTTCGACCACCAACGCCGCGATGTGAGCGTCGTGGGCGAGATTACCAGAAGCGCGACTCGCGCCGAGCAGGCGTTTCATATGCACGCCGTGGTGAGGGCCTTCGGAGAGCAGCACCAACGAAGGAGACTGTCAGTCGTGCCACCAGAGTCGGCTCGCGACCGCCAAGCCAAAAGCACTCGCGGTTTTTGATCTTGCCGACGAAGACTGGAGTCGTCACCTGTCTGACGATCAATTACGCGAGACCGTAGCGCGGTTGGCGGGCCTGCGTGGTCCCACCAAGAACAATCCGGCGCGGCCGGATGAAGTCGCGGTGGTTCGCGCATTCGTCGAGGAACAGCTGGCGCGGCGCGCCGACGCCGCTGGGAAAAAACCAGCAAAATGAGAGGATTGATCTGAGACGATGACCGCTGCGGTGTTTTTGGATCGCGATGGCGTACTGATTGAGGAGCGTGACGACTTTGTTGTCGACGCTTCTCGGTTGCGCATTCTCGACGGTGTGGCGGCGGGGCTCGGCAAACTTGGTCGAGCCGGCTTTGCTTTGGCGGTGGTGACCAATCAGCCAGTGGTAGCGCGCGGGATCATCGACGAAGCGCAGCTTGGACGGATCCACCAGTCGCTGCTCGATCAATTGGTGGCGTTGGGCGCGCCGCGCCTCGATGGCGTCTGGTTCTGTCCACACCATCCACAGGCGACGCTTGATCGTTACCGCCTCGAGTGTGACTGCCGCAAGCCCAAAGCGGGAATGCTGCGCCGCGCTGCTGCGGCGCTCAATATAGATCTGTCGTCGAGCTGGATGATCGGCGATCGACCGTCAGACATCGCGGCCGGTCGCGCTGCCGGTTGCCAGACCATTCTGCTTGAATGTGGCCGTCACTTGGATCCACCGATCGTCGGTGCCGAAAATCTCGGCGCGACTGCAATCCCGCACCGTCGCGCCAGAACTCTTTTGCACGCCTCCGAAATCATCTTGGGTTCACCCAAATGAGGGCATTGGTACTTTGTGCCGGCTTTGGCTCACGCCTGGGCGCGCTCACCGAAGCAGTGCCCAAGCCGCTTCTCCAAGCCGGTGGGCGTCCTCTGCTGTTTTGGATTCTCGATGAACTTCGTCGCGCCGGCGTCGACGAAGTGCTCATCAATATACATTTTCACGGCAACGCGATTCGAGAAGCGACCGGCGATGGTGCTGCGTTCGGGTTAAGGATCCAGTATGTCGACGAAGAGATGCTGCTTGGTACCGCCGGCACGGTGGCAAAGAATCGCGCTTTTCTCTGTGCCAAGGGTCCATTCTTGCTCCACTATGGCGACGTTGTGCACTCAGGCGACCTACCGGGTTTGGTCGCTCACCATTTGGCACATTCCCCGCTCGCGACACTCGCCTTGCACCAGCGCGCTCGATCATCCAACTCCCATGTTGATCTTTCACCCGAAGGCAGGATTACTTCGTTTCATGAACGCCCCGACGAACAAACCCGCGCTACATTGGGATCTGGTTTGGTTTTCAGTGGCATCGCGACGATCGCGCCCGCGTTGGTCGACAAAATTCCGCCGCCCCCCTGCGACCTGCCGCGCGACGTCTTCGCCAAGCTCGCCGCTAGCGGCGCCCTGCACGGACGTCTACTCGGCGGCTTTCGCGTTGCGGTCGACTCACCCGAGCGACTGGCCGAACTTGATCGCCATCTCAGCGCTCAGATCGGAAACGGCAAGCGGTAGCCTTCGAACAGGTTGCGCAGCGACGGATGGCGCTCGCGAATTTCCTGAAAAACATTCTCTGCCGACTCGAATGCGGTGCGCGCTTGATGGTAGTGATAAGCGACACGCTCGTAGAGCTGGCGCAGGTTCTTTTCGAGCTCTTTGTTCTCCTCGGTTGCATCGGGGCTGCCAAGAATGCGCGCGCGCAGCGTGGTGGCGACCGCTTCGAGTTCTTGCGCGTTTTTGCGTTCATCGACGCCGCGCTTGAGCTGATTGTCGATGATTCCGTACTTGCCGACCGCATCGGCATCGTGCGAAAGCGCGGCATAGGCAGAGCCGGGTCCCAAAGTAGAAAATGCGCCGGCACCTTGGTGCACCCACTTTGACTTCATCGCTTGCTGCTGCCATTTTTGGCACTCGCCGGTGTGGTAACGCACCTTGTTGTCGACGCCAGCAAGACTGGCTGCAAACGGTGCTCGCCGACCACTCGAGGCCAAAGCGCCGATCGTTTGTTCTTGGATTTCTCTGATCGTCGCTAGCTGACCCTCAATGCGTTCAATCTCGTCGCCACGCAGAACGCTCGGCAGTTCAGTGTAGTGCGAGCGGTCGGCGATCGCCTCGCGCCGCCGTTGCAATTCGGCGATTTCTGAAATTGCTTGTTTCACTACCCTCTGCTCATTGCCACCGGCCAAAAGTTGATCGCGCATGTCAAGGATTCGCTCTTCCAATTCGAGGCGGCCGTTTTCACCGACGAAGTTGCGGTCGCCCGACAGAGAAATATCGAAAGACTGCCGCTTGCTCTCGCCTCTCGAGTCTTTGTATGCGTCCATGTTGTCGCGCAGTACGTTGAGTCCACGCGCCCCTTCTGTGGCGACGAATCGTTCCAGCGCGGTGATCGCTTGGTCTTTGTCACCATTTGCTTCACTTAGGCGCGCGATCAATTTTTCACCCGCTTTCTCGCTGCCGTACAGCGACGAGAGATTGGGTTTTCGGCGCACCAAGTTGTGAATACAATTGTCGATTTCTTGATCATTGAAATGGGCAGTCAATTCCCAGTCACCTGCGGAGGCTCCGATCCCTTTCGAGAATTTCGTTTGCGTGGCCCGCGCCAACATTTCGCCGACGTCCTGGGCGCGCTCATGCTCCACCCGTGGAAAGTTGACGTGCAACGAATAGGTCCGGTCGCCTTGGGCAGCTCGCTCCGCAGAAAAACCAGCCCGCTGCTCGACGCCGCCCAGCAGCGGGATACGGAGAGCGGAGCGATGCTCGGCTTCCTTTTTGTCGATCGCACCCGCGGAGGTTGCGATGACCTGGTGGTTGACGCGGCTCTCAGCGGAAAACGATGCGGCGCCAACTCCGATGCGGCGCGATCTGTCGTGCCCGACACCGTTCGTCACCGATACCACTTCGGCGCCAGGCAACAATCGTGAGGGATGTGCGAAAAAGGCTTCGTAGGCCTCCCTGCCTGCTGTGGTACTGAGATCGAACCGAACTTTGATCTCGTGAGAGTTACTTTTTCCGCGGGCGAAAGCCGCCTTGATGCCACTGCTCGACGCGCCCGCATTGACATCGTAGCCGTGGTTCTTGGTCGCGGTCGCCTCGACCATGCTGCCTTCTAGTCGCTGCAGCGATCGTCCATGGTCGCCGTGGATGTCGCCGCCTGCTTTAGCGCCAAAGCCAGCGTACGACCCGTTCAATTCGACACCAGCGCGGCGAGCGCTTGAAAACGAGTGCTGCTCGCCTGCCGGCCACGTCAGAATCTCGGCGGCGCTAGGATTGGAATTTTCTTGTAACACTCGCGTCGCCGCATGGTTGCAAAAAGCCTCCGCCTCCTCCTTGCTCGAAAAAATCTTGGTGCCCTTTTCTCGATTCGAAACCTCGCCCGAGATCTCCGCTCCCACTTTGGTCTTTTCCGAGTCCGCCCCAACTCTGCCACCGATGCTGGCCTCTTCTTCCCACGCGACTTTCCACTTGCCGCTCTTGGGGTCGAGTTTCGGCTCTTCACACTTCACTTTGAATTTGCCATCGAGCGAAACTGACCTGTGATCTTTGGTGGCAGTGACGCTGCCGCTGGCGCCATTCTTGTCGACGGTGCCAGCGGCGCCGATGGAGTGGGTAACCTCGCCCTCTGCATTTTTATGATCGCTCGCCACCTTTCCGGTGACGCTGCCTTGGGTGAGATCAATCGCGAGTGATCCGGACTTGTTGTGACTGTTGCCCTTGTCGTCGGTGGTACTAGCGCTGGTAGAGACGGCGCCGTTGACGTGGCCGTCCCTGCTGATGCTCACATCGGCGCCGCGTTTCTCTTGGTGTTTGACTCCGTCTTCGGTTTTCCAAGTCGACGAGTGAGCGTGGCTCGCGGTCGCCTTGCCATCGCGAAAGTTGATCGATTCCGAACGCTCCTGAGCGTTGTCCTTGTCCCCTTCTACTTGGAGGCGGTGAGTTGTTTTTGCGTTGGCTGAAAATCCTTTGTCGTCGTGGCCGAGCTTAAGCGGCTTGTCTTCTTCTTCTTCTTCTTCTTCTTCTTCTTCTTCTTCTTCTTCGTACGCTTGCCAGCATTGCCGGTTTACCGGGGTTACTTGCGCGGGGCGACCATCCAGAATGTTATGGGCAGCTTGA
>JAHFDU010000156.1 GCA_023248835.1 Myxococcales bacterium
TGATGCGCAACCTGCGCGACGACGTTCAATTCATCGCGTTTTTTTCGAGTGTCTCTGGCGCGCTCGGCAATCGCGGGCAGGTCGACTACGCCGCCGCCAATGATACCCTCGACAAGCTCGCACATCACTTGCGCCGCTCGACCCGCGCGCGGGTGCTCTCAATCAATTGGGGCCCGTGGGCCGACGTTGGCATGGTGTCTTCGGCTCTGGCGCAGAAGTACCGTCGGCGCGGCATCGGGCTGATTGCGCCCGACGCGGGCGCGGCGCAATTTGTCGACGAGCTGGTGTTCGGCAGCGAAACCCAAGTGATGTTGATGGCCCATGCGACCCGAACGGAGCTGTAGCGGTGAAGCGGGACCAGGACGTCGCGATTGTGGGCATGGCGTGCGTCTTTCCCGGTGCGCCTGATTTAAAGACTTACCAACGCAATCTTGTCGACGGCGTCGACGCGATTTCTGAGGTGCCGGCGACGAGGCTCGACCCGGTTTTTTTTGATTCCAATTCCACGCTGCCCGATCGGTTTTATTGTCGTCGTGGCGGCTTCATCGATGGACTTGCCGGGTTTGACCCGGCGCACTTTGGCGTGATGCCGTCGAGCGTTCGCTCGAGCGAGCCGGACCAACTGATTACCCTTTCGGTGGCTGAGCGGGCCCTGGCAGACGCAGGACTCGACCGCGGCGGATTCGCCAAGGCGCGCACTGGCGTACTGATTGGGCGTGGCAATTACGCCGGGGCGGGGCGTATGCGGCTGGTCGATTATGTACGTACGGCGGAGCAATTGGTTCGTACGGTGCGATCACTCTTGCCCGATCTTTCCGAGGCGGGTTTGCAAGCCGTCAAGCACGAGTTTCAATCGAGGCTTGGCGTCGAAAACGGCAACGCCATCGGGCTTGTTCCCAATTTGACCGCTTCACGCATCGCGCACCAATTTGACCTCGGCGGCCCGGCGTTCACCATCGACGCGGCCTGTGCCAGCGCGCTTTGCGCAGTCGACCAAGCTTGTCAGCAGCTCTCGACCCGCCGCGCCGATGTGATGCTCGCCGGTGGTGTTCACCTCTGCCACGACGAGGCATTCTGGAGCGTATTTTGCCAATTGGGCGCGCTGAGCCGGCTCGGACAGATTCGTCCGTTTGATCGGCGCGCCGACGGTCTTCTCATCGGCGAGGGCGTCGGGGTTGTGGTGCTCAAGCGCTTGGAAGATGCACTCGCCTCAGGCGATCGAATCTACGCGGTGATCGCCGGAACCGGCGTTAGCAGCGACGGCGGCGCGAACAGTTTGGTCAATCCAAGCGTCGACGGCCAAGTGCTGGCGCTAAAGCGCGCTTGGCAATCTGCTGGACTCGATCCGAGCACGGTGTCGCTGCTCGAAGCGCACGGCACCGCAACTCCAGCGGGCGATCGCGCCGAGCTCGAGACCCTGCGTCGCTTTTTTGGCAGCGGTGTCGGTTCCCGCGCCGTGCTTGGGTCGGTCAAGTCGATGATCGGCCATGCCATGCCAGCGGCGGGCATTGCTGGTCTGATCAAGGTCGCGCTGGCGATCCATCACCGCCAGCTGCTGCCGACGTTGCACTGCGACGAGCCCGCCGAAGCGATTGCGCAGACCGGTTTTTCTGTGATCAATAAGTCGGAGCTCTTTGTAGGATCCGTGATGCGTGGTGCAGTGAACGCTTTTGGTTTTGGCGGAATCAATGCGCACGTCGTGCTGGAGGAGTCGCCAGAGGCGCGCCGGCCGCCGCGGATCTCGGCGACCTCTACTGCTCCGAGCGACGAAACATTCGCTCTGTTCGCTGCCGACACCGTACCGGATCTGCTGCTCGCACTCGGCCGCGGTGCCGATTCGCGTGTCGGCTGCGTTCGCGCGGCGCTGCTGCGTCCGACACCGGAGCGGCTCGAGCGGCTGCGTGCCATCGTCGAAAAAGGCAGGCCGTGGCGCGGTCACGATGACATTTGGTTTTCAGAAACAGGGCTGCTCACCGACGGTGGAAAGTTGGCGTTTGTGTTCCCCGGCGTCGAGGGGCTGGCGGTGCCACCGACCGAAGAACTGGCGCGACTTTTCGCGGTGCCGAGCTCGCTCAGTTCTGGAACTGACGATCTCGAACAGATGGGCCATGCGGTGGTCAGTCTCGGTCGCTTTTATGATCGACTGCTGCAAAAAAGCGCGATAAAGCCGACGCTGGTGATTGGCCACAGCATCGGTGAATGGACCGCGATGGTGGCGACGCAGATGATCCCCGAGGCGGCGGCGGATTCTTTTGTCGCCGGATTGCAGCGCGGCTCGTTGCAGGTTCCAGACGTGGCTTTTGTTGCTGCGGGGGCGGGGGTGGAGCGCGTCGCGCCGCTCATCGAGGGTCTTAGAGACGTTTCCATTTCGCATGACAATTGCGCTCATCAAACGGTGCTGTGTGGCCGTGCAGCAGCGATCGAAAGCCTGCTCGGGCGACTGCGCACCGAGGGGATTTTGGCGCAGAAACTTTCGTTCCAATCGGGCTTTCACTCGCTGCTGTTCGCTGCGCACCTTGCTCCTCATCGTTCCCACATTGCGGCGTTGCCTTTGCAGCCACCGACGGTGCCGCTGTGGTCTGCGACACTGTGCGCGCCCTATCCAGCCGATGCCGACCAGGTTCGCAAACTGTTCCTGCAGCATCTGGTCGAGCCAGTGCGGTTTCGTCCGCTAGTGGAGAAGCTGTATGAGGGTGGCGCGCGTGTATTTGTTCAGCTCGGCGTCGGCAGTCCGACCTCATTCATTGCTGACACATTGAATGGCCGGCCGCACGCCACCATGTCCCTGGTGCACAAGGGACGGGCTGGGCGCAGCGAATTTTTGCGCGCGCTGTTGGCGCTGTTCGTCGAGGGATCGGACCCAGATCTGTCGCGTTTTGAAACCGCCGCGGCCAAACGCACCTCGTTGCCGATGATGCTCGAGCTCGGCGTGCCACTGATGGCTCCGCTTCGACCTTTGCCACCGCAGCGGCCAGTGGCCGACGCACACAATGCGGTGCAAGCACGGTTTGCCGAAGCGCTGGCCGACATCGAGCGGGCCGGAAAACAGGTGGCTGATCACTTTGCGGCGTCTGCTGTGCCGACCGCGAAGCGCTCATTTGCTCTTCGTCGGTTGCTCTCGGTCGAGACATTTCCAGAGGTGCTTGACCACACCTTTTATCGGCAGCCGCCGGGTTGGTCGACGCTTTCCGATCGCCATCCTGTGGTGCCGATGACCACCTCGATCGATTGGATGGTTGAGGCGGTGCAGCGGTCGCTGCCAGGCCAAGTGGTGATCGCGCTGGAAAAAATTCAGGCGTCGCGCTGGCTCGCGCTGGCGACGCCGGTTGCGGTCGACATTCGGGTGGAATGGGACGGCCTTGATCGAGCCGAAGTGTCGATCGGGGACTACATCAAAGCGACGGCGCGGCTGGCGCAGAGTTATGGTTCGGCGCCCGCCGTCAGGATCGAGCGTTCTGCAGTCCGTGCGGTTGACGGACCGGCGCTGGACGGCGCGCATGGTGCGCGCCAGATGTATGAGCAGCGCTTCATGTTTCACGGGCCAGCTTTTCAGCGCGTGGTGGAATTGGGCGCGGTGCGAGAACGCGGTATTGGCGGGCGCATCGAGGCGAGCGCAACCCCGGGCGCGCTGGTCGACTGCGCAGGTCAGCTGTTTGGCTATTGGGTGATGCGCACCGAGCAGCGTGATCGATTGGCGATGCCGATTGGCATCGATCGGATTTCTTTTTTCGCGCCGCCGCCGCGAACCGGAGAGTTGATCGATTGCGAAGTGGCCATTACCAAACTCGACCAGCGCAGTGTGATCGCAGACCTCGAGCTGCATCAGGGCGGCCGAATGGTTGCGCGCGTCGATGGCTGGCACGATCGCCGCTTTGAGACCGATGATCGGTTGTGGCCGGTGATGATTTTCCCGGAGAAAAATCTCCTCGCCGAACCGCAGCCGGGAGATTTTGTTTTTTTCCACGACCGCTATCGTTCAGCGCCTACGCGCGAGCAGCTGATGCGGCGTTTCTTGGGTGAGCCAGAGCGCGCAGCCTATGAAAAGCAGGGGCCGCGCAACCAGCGCGCTTGGCTTTCCGGGCGCATTGCCGCCAAAGATGCGGTGCGCCAGCTGGTGTGGCAGGCCGGCGATCGTCCACTGTTTCCGGTTGAGATTGTCGTCGAAAACGACGCCGATGGCCGACCGCGTGCGCATTACGGCGATCTCGATCTACGCATTTCGATCGCGCACAAGGACGATCGCGCGGTGGCGATCGCGCGCATCGGATGCAACGTCGGCATCGACGTCGAGCGCATCGAAAAACGCTCAGCGAGTTTTGTCGATCTGGCTTTTTCGAAGCGAGAGCAAAAAATTTCGGGCGACAGCGACGAGTGGCTGACCCGATTGTGGGTTTGCAAAGAGGCGATCGGAAAAATGCGCGGCATCGGTCTGCAAGGAAATCCGCGGCGTTTCGAGGTCACCGATCGCGCAGGTGAGCGCTTGCTTGTCGATGGCAAATGGGTGGAAACCAGACGAGAGGGCGACTACATTATCGGCTGGGTGGTGGAATGACTCCGAGCCGAGAAGAGGTGCTGCTGGTGGTCGCTGATCTCATCCGCCAAGTGGTGGATGAGGATTGGATCAAAGAGGTAGAGATCACCATGGATACTTCGTTCGCCGACGAGCTTGAGCTCGAGAGCATCGAGTTTGTTGCGCTCGCCGAGAAGATCCAAGCCCATTACGGGCGGCGCGTCGATTTCGCTGGATGGCTCGCCGCCATGGAGATTCACGAAATCATCGGCCTCCGCCTCGGCAAAGTGGTGGATTTCATCGTCGCATGTCTCTCCACATCACAGTGAGTTTTCTCGATGGCTGAAGTGAGCGCGCGCGGAGTGCGTTTTCATGTGCAGCGACTGGGCACTCCGCGGCCAGATGCTCGAGGTGTGGTGTTTGTCCACGGACTGGTCATGGACAATTTGTCGAGTTGGTATTTTACCGTCGCCAATGCGCTGGCGCAGAATGCCGAAGTCTTGCTTTACGATTTGCGCGGCCATGGGCGCTCGTCGCAGCCGGTTGATCACTACGCGGTGGACGACATGGTAGAAGATCTTGCCGCGGTGATCGATGCCACGCTGGGTGGCCGGCCAGTCATCTTGATTGGCAACAGTTTTGGCGCATTGGTGTGCCTACGGTTTGCTTGTGCGCACCCGTCGCGCGTGCACGCGTTGGCGTTGGTCGACGGCCATCTCGGCGGAGTCGGATTCGCGGAGCAGATGACCGCGACGTTGGCGTTACAGGGCGAGGCACGCGATCGTGCAATCGCGCGGTCATTTCAAAGTTGGCTTGGCCGTCACAGCGCGCGCAAGCGAACCCGGTTGGCGGTGAAGGCACAGGAGCTGATCGAGAAGACGACGCTCGTCGCCGACCTGCGTTCGAGTCTTCCAATCCTGCCCCAGGATCTCACTGCACTGCGAGTGCCGACGCTGGCGCTCTATGGCGAAAATTCAGATCTGCGTCGGCCGAGTGAAGAGCTGCTCACGGCAATGCCCAATTCTCGGGTGGTGATATTGAGTGGCTGTACCCACTCCATTCTGTGGGAAGCGACGGCGGAAGTCCGCCAGATGATCGTCGCCTTCGTTGGTGATCAACAGAAGTCGAGTTCGCTGTGAGCCGATTTCTGTTCGTGGTGCCGCCGCTGACGGGCCATGTCAACCCTACTGTTTCAGTCGCGCGCGAGCTCGAGCGCCACGGCCACACCGTCGCTTGGGTGGCGCATCCTCGTCGGGTGCGGCCGCTGTTGCCGCCAGACGCAACGCTGCTGCCGCTCGACGACGGCGTGGACGACGAAATCTGGAGTCCAGTGCTGGCCGAGCGCGGACAAGTGCGCGGGCTTGAGAGTTTTGTCTTCCTTTGGGAAAAAGTGCTGGTGCCGCTGGCGCGCGGCATGCTGTCTGGAGTCGACGAGGCGATCGATCGATTTTTACCCGATGTGTTGGTGGTCGATCATCAAGCGATCGCCGGCGCTCTGGTTGCCAGGCGACGCGGGCTGCGGTTTGCGACGCTTTGCACCACTTCAGCAAGCGTGGTGGAGCCGCTGCGTGAGCTGCCCAAGTTGCAGGCTTGGATGGACGCTCAGCTTGCAACCTTGGCCAAGGAGGCGGGACTGCCGGCGGCCTCCAAGCCCGATCTGTCGCCGACGCTGGTGATCGTTTTTTCGGTGCGTGAATTGGTCGGGCAGCAGCCTTTCCTGCCGCACTATCATTTTGTTGGACCCTCGATCTCCGACCGGCCGGACGAGACGACTTTTCCTTGGTCGTCGCTGCGCGATGGTCGTCGCATTTTGGTTTCGCTCGGCACGGTGTCGAGCGAAGCGGGTGGACGCTTCTATCGGACGGTGGTGGAGGGATTGAGAGCGGCCGATTTGCAGGTCGTCATGGTCGCGCCGCCGACGCTGGTGGGCGAGGTGCCCAATAATTTCATCGTCTCAGCGCGGGTGCCACAATTGGCGCTGTTGCCGCACATGAGCGCGGTGGTTTGTCACGCGGGACACAACACTGTGTGCGAGTCGCTGGCCTATGGTTTGCCGTTGGTGGTGGCGCCCATCCGCGACGATCAGCCGGTGGTGGCAAGACAAGTGCTCGACGCCGGTGTCGGTGTGCGCATCAAATTCGGGCGTGCCACGCCAGAAACATTGCGCCGGGCGGTGTTGCAAGTCTTGGACGATCCGCAGTTTGCCGCTCGTGCCGCAGCGATGAAAATCGCGTTTGCGCAAGCCGGCGGGGCTGCTCGCGCCGCCGCGCTACTCGAGGCAATGAAGTGACGCCAACCATCGTTTGGGGCTTGCTCGGACTGTGGTGGTTGCTCGACGGTCTGCGACTGCGCGGACGAATCGCCGCTTTGCAACCGGTTCCGCTGCGGTCTTCGGAACCGATTGCCTTGAACGAAGACTATCGCTTGCTGCTGCGGCCGGGCGCTGTGGTGGAGCCAGCAATGGCCCAAGCGGCGATCGCTTACGCGCGTGCGCACAACCTGGAAGTGCTCGACCTGGTGCCGCAGCACATAGACGTCTCGAGGGCGATGATGTTTGCGGCGGCGGTTGATCCGGCGACCTTTCGTAAGAATCGCCTGGCCAAGGGGCATTCCGTGGCGGCGGCGCTGGTGGTGCAGGTTTCGTTGATCGAACGTTGCGGCGAGCTCGACATGGTGCCGAAGACGGCGCTGGAGTTTCAGCGCTTGGCGATCGCGTTGAAACTGCACGCTGCTATCGACGCCGATTTTGCCATCGCCCAGTTTTCCGGCGTCGACGAGCCGTTTGCCGAGCGTGCGGAGCTGGTCGATGAGATCTTCGGCGGATTCGCACGCCCGTTGGTGGCGCTGCAAGCGTTGCTTGCTTTGCTCGGTCCTTGGTTTTCGCCGATGGTTGGCGGTGCAGCACTGGTGCTGCTCCATCTTCAGCCGGCGATTGCGCTCTACCGAACCAGCATTCGGCCAAAGCGATTAGGCCGCGAGATCGTGCTGCGAACATTTTACGATTTGGCGATGGCGCTTGGTCTGTTTGTTCGCGCTCCCGTGCCGGCGGACGATCCGATTGCGGCGCGTCGCCCGATTTACGATGCGCTGTTGCGTGATGGTGTCGATCGGTTTTTCGAGCCGCGCCGCGACTCCTGTCCGCTTTGTAGCGGAGCGGAGCTGAAACTGGTGCTCGACACCCAAGATGTGTATCAACACAAGCCGGGGCGGTTTCGTCTCGAGCGATGCCGACAGTGTGGTCACATTTTTCAAAATCCGCGCCTGTCGCTCGCCGGCCTCGATTTTTACTATCGCGATTTCTATGACGGCCTCGGTGAGACGCTGCTCGGCGGCATTTTCGGCGGTGGCACCGGGCCGTACTACGCCCGCGCCGATATGGTCAAACAGGTCGCGTCACCTCGGCGTTGGCTCGATGTCGGCGCCGGCCACGGCCATTTTTGTCTGCTCGCGCGCGATCGCTTGCCCGATACCAAATTCGATGGCAGCGATCTTTCCGCTGCGCTCGAGGAGGCGGTCAGACGTCGCTGGATCGACGTCGGCCATCGTGGATTGCTGCTCGATCTGGCAAACGATCTCGCCGTCGCTGAGCCGCGTTACGATGCGCTCAGCATGAGTCACTATCTTGAGCACACTCGTGACCCGGAGGCGGAGCTGCAAGCGGCGGCGACAATCCTGTCGCCGGGCGGCCATTTGCTGATTGATGTGCCCAATCCAGAGTGCTCCTTTCGCTTTCTGTTTGGGCGCTATTGGACGCCGTGGTTTCAGCCTCAGCACCAACACATGTTGTCGGCGAGAAATCTCGAGAGATTGTTGCGAAAACATCATTTCGAACCACTCCAGTGGCATTACAGGGAAGCCTGTTTGGCCAACGGCTTCACCTTCGCTGCGCTGTGTGTCATTCATTGGCTGTTTCCGTTCAGTGACGTGCCGTGGCAGCCGCCGCGTTCGCGAGTAAGGATTGTGATGTCGGCGATCGCCTGGCGCTTGGCGCTACCGGTGCTGCTGCTGGCCTTTGTCGCTGATCGTCTGCTGGCGCCACTTTTTCGCCTGTCGTCCAACACGTTCAGAGTGCTGGCCAAAAAAACGTGAGCCGATCTTTTTTCACAGCGACGCCGTCGCCTAAGGTGTTGCTCGCTTGCAGCGCCAACTGGGAGGCCGCCGCTCGCTTGCCGCGCGTGCTCAAGCGCGCTGGCTGCCGCGTCACCGCTCTGTGTCCGAATGGCTGCAGCCTTTTGCATACCGCCTTCGTCGACGATCGCATTGTCTCAAGCAGTGA
>JAHFDU010000157.1 GCA_023248835.1 Myxococcales bacterium
AGAGTTTGGTGCCGGTCGACGTCGGCGGCTCTTTCTCACACGCCACGGTCGCCTGCGCCGGTAGTTATTTTGCTTGTCTCGTTGACCAGTCAGGAGCCGTCTATTGTTGGGGTGACAGCGGTTCAGGAGAGGTTGGGATGGCGACTGGTTCGGCGTACGTGCCGACGAGGATCCCCGGCCTCGACGGGACCGCTGCCAAGGCGACCGCGGTCGCTTGCGGCGCCTATCACGCTTGCGTGCTCACTTCGACCGGAGAGGTGCAATGCTGGGGCGCCAACTATTACGGTCAAGTGGGAAGTGGCACCATCGGCGGCACGGTGTTGATGCCGGCGGTGGTTAGTTTCATGCCGTAGTTGCCATCAAGGGGTCATTCGCGGTATGATTTCCTCGCCGTGCGAATTGGTATCTTCTCAGATACACATGCCAACCTCGAGGCGCTGCGTGCTGCTCTCGACGTGCTCGAACGGCAACACGTCGACAAGATAGTGTGTCTCGGCGACACCGTCGGCTACGGAGCCAGCCCCAATGAATGCTGCGACCTGGTGCGGCAGCGGGCGGCATTTACCATTCTTGGCAACCATGATGCGGCGGTGTCTGGTCGGATGGACTACAGCTACTACTACGATGCCGCCAAGCAGGCGCTCGATCTTCACGCCGCGATGCTGACGCCAGAGAATATGGCTTGGATCAAGGCGCTGCCGTATGAGGTACGAGAGGAAGAAGTTTCATTTTGTCACGGCTCTCCGATCAATATCAAAGAGTTTGACTACATTTTTTCGCCGGAACAGGCGGCCGGTTGCCTCGACGACTGGGAAGCGCTCGCCGGTGTTACCTTCATCGGCCATTCGCATTTGTGCAAGGCGTTTGCACTCGAGCCGGAATCGGTTTTCGAAGTGCTCACCACGAAGTTTTTGCTGCGGCCCAACATGAAATACATCATCAGCGTCGGCTCGGTCGGACAGCCGCGCGACTACGACAACCGTGCTTGTTGTACGGTGTACGATTCGCTCGAGCGCACCTTTGAATTTCTCCGCGTCGGCTACGACATTGATGCAGCCGCCGACAAGATTTTTTCGCACCGTGAATTAGAGCGCAATTTCGGCAACCGCCTATTTTTCGGCGTGTGATTGCCTGAGCCAACAGTCGACAGCCAATAGTCGACAGTTTCGGACGTGGAAGAGGCCGGAGATGCGGTTGCGACCGGCGGTGAGCACTCGAAGTGTAGCTCTGATCTACTACTTCCGAAATTCGTCGCGGCGCGCGAAGATTTTCTAACGCCGCTGAGTATTTTCAAGGCGCCAAAGGCGCCGTCGGCGCGGAGTCGCGCGGTAAGCAGGGGTGGGGTTCGGCCCGAGCCGGACCTTAATGGTGCGAGGGCGAACGACGGCTTTGCCGACGGGGCGGGGCGGCACGCCCCGTGGGATCGACAGCGCGGCCTCGTGCAAAGCGGCTTTACAATTTGGTTGCGGCTATGCAGCGCTGAGCTGCCGATAGTGAAAGGATCTCCGCTGTTTCTTCCGAATCTGTGACTGTCGGCTGTTAGCTGTCGGCTGTCGGCTGTCGGTTCTATTCTTCCATGTGCATTCGTTTGCGCAATGCGCGATAGCGTTCTTCCCAGGCGCTGTTCATGCCTTGACTTGGCGCCGGCAGAAGCGCTGCCAGCTGGGTCATTTCGTCGACCGAGAGCTGGTCTGCCTCTTTGCCAAAATAGAGCTCGGCGCCCTCGGCTACACCGTACACGTCGGCCGAGAATTCGGCGTTGTTCAAGTAGAGCTCCAAGATCCGCTTCTTGTCGATCAATTGTTCCAAACGCCAAGTAAAGAATGCCTCTTCGAGTTTGCGCGACAATGTTCGTTCACCCGACAAGAAAAGATTCTTGGCGAGCTGCTGGGTGATCGTCGATGCCCCGCGTTCAAATCGATGGGCTGCAAGATCGGCTGCCAGCGCGCGCTCGATCATTTTGGGGCGAAACCCTTCGTGCTTGAAAAATGCGCCATCTTCGGCAACTACAAATGGACGGACTTGGGCGTCGCTGAGCATGGTCAGTGGCAGCCAAGCGGAAGTGGGGTGCGAAGCCGCGCGCAGCGGCCGGCCGTCGCCCAGCCCCTGCTGTTTCAATTGCGAAAGGCTTTCCGGATCGTTGCGTACGCGGCAACCGATGGCTGGCGCAACCTGCAAGTCAATCTGCGACAGATCTTGGAAACTGCCCGACAGCTGCACTGCGAGCGCCATCTCACCGTCGACGGCGAGGCTTTCGAGATTGCCCCCGAGCGGCGCCACCGCCCCCAGAACATCAGCGCATGAAGTCCTGGGCAATTCGCCGAGCAGCAAAAATGCACCATGCAGGTTGTAGCCGCCGGTCCAGTGTAGCCGCACTGCCCCAAGTCGGAGGTCGAGACCGCTCGATGCGATGGTGTGACCGGAAAAATGCAGCTCGCCTTCGATTGCCGTCGGTATGGCTCCGACATCACGGCGGGCAATTGCGTGGTGCGTGACGGTGAGTCCGTCGACGCCAAGCTGGCCGCGCGCCGACCATTCACTCGCGGTGGGCAGCCGCCGCACCTGGAGGTTCCCGGTCAGCGTTGCTCCTTCCACAACCAAACCCGCCGACAGCGCCGATTTTGAAAATGGATGAAGCGGCAAATGGTCGAACTCCGCATGGGCGCTCAGTTCGCCATTCGGTGAGCGTCGCCCAAGCAGGCGAAGTCCATCGGCGGAGGCGCGCAGATGCCAGCCGTCGGAACGCTCTTCCGCCGTGCCCGCCAGTTTCCAATCGGGCAGGTTGGCCGGACCGCTGGCGACGCGTCCGCCGGTGAATGCGAAACGGTGTGGTTGTCGCCCTTCAAATTCCACACTGACCTGATCGATTGTCACCGGCAGCCCTGGTAAGCCGTCGATCTCGAGTGCAACGCCTTCGAGCACAGCGCGGGTATGCGGCAAGCTGAAGCGAGCAGACGCGCTTGCAGCGCTGGCTTTTGGCAGCGCCAATTTTTCGGCATCCACTCTATCGGGCGCCAGCGATCCGTGCAATAAAGCACGCAGCGACGGCCGTACCCGGGCGTGACTGATGCGCAGCTCGGCTACCGAGATGTCGTCGAGCTCGAGCACCAACCAGGGCCGCAGGCTGGCCCGCCCGACTCTGATTTCGCTCGGTGAGCGGTGCAGTTTCGCCGCCAATTTATCACGCGCGCTGTCGACGCTGGCACGCTCGAGGCGCGGCCAACCTGCCCAATAAGCCAGCGCACAGCCGGACATCATCAGTGCCCAACGCAGCAGCCTTCGCCGCGATGCGTGCGCGGGTTTTCGCCGCGGCGGACGGGGAGAGGGCCAGCGGCGCGCCGGTTTTCGCCTCTGCTTTGGAGTTGAGTCTCCGATGGGCGTATCACCGAAACGCGGATCGTCCATCTCTACTGAATATATGGTCAGTCAAACCTGCGCAAATTTTTGTGGTACATCTGCCGCTCCGAAGTGGTACATGTGCAGGCAAAGCGCGTGATGCTGTTTGATTGCAATCCGAAACGCGCGAGACAAGCGCGCGGCGGGGGGGAGGCTCGGCGGGCTTTGCCCGACGAGGGGGGACGGGAAGGTCCCCCTGTCAATAGGAGAGTTGGTGATGACCTTTACCGGTGCGGCGGTTGGCGGAGCTGGCGATGACACATCATTTGCTCTCGGTGGTGGGACGCGACCCGGAGGCCACCATGCGACTGCGTCTGAATGAAGCGGGGGTTGAGTCGAGCGAACTGATTTGTGTTGGGCCCGATCTGTACGGATTGCGCGATGGGGATGCAAGTCGCCCGACCGCGAACGCAGCGCCTGAAAAAAACCGGCGCAAGCGTCGACGCCGGCGGGGTGAGGAGGAGCGCAATGACGCCAGAGGAGCGGAGACGGCGATGGAATCCGGCGGAAACGATGAGGAGGCGATTGGAGATGAGCACGAATTGCCGACGGGCCCGCTGCTGGCGAGCACGTCGCACCACGACGAGATGGTGCGCAGCGAAGAGCATCGCGCGGTGGGGGCAGAGCTGACCCGGCGCGAAGAGCGCGGCCGAGGGCGACGCAAATCAGGCAAGGCCAAGATGCCCAGACAGCCAGTCGCCAAACCGTCTAAAGCCGAGGATTCCAAGTCGTTCCAAGTAGAAGTGCCGAGGGCTGCGCTTTCATCGCCGGCTGCGGGCGCTGCGTCTTCGCCCCTTCCACGTGCTGCGCTTGCCCAACCCGTTTCGAATCCAGTGCCAACTCCGGACCAGCCGTCCCAGACGCTGCTCGACGCCGCGCTCGCTGTGTTGCGCGCCGCCGACGGGCGTTCGATTCACGTTAGGCAGCTGACCGAAGCGACGCTCAAGTGGCGGCCGACCAAGCAAGCAGGTGGTGAGGTCGCGCGAGCGCTGCGGTTGGCCTTGCAGCAGGAGATCAGATCACAGGAGGCTCTCGGTTTGCGTTCGCGGGTGCGTTCGCTTGCCGGCGGGCACTATGCCATGGCCGAGCGCAAGCTCGACGGCGAGTTGGTGACTGCCGAGCGTGAACTCGCAGAGAGACGGTCCAAACTTCGGGACGCGACGGTGCAAGCGCTGCGCCGCCGCATCGTCCGGCTGGCGCCGCCCGCCTTTGAGGCGCTGGCGCTTGCGGCTGCCGATCGCCTCGGCTTGTCGACGCTGGAGCTGGTTCGTCGTGGCGAAGGTGTCGCCTATTTTGGTGGCCAGCGCAAAATTGGTCTCGGCGGCACGCGGGTGTTGCTGGCGCTCCGTCCGCACGAGGCAGAAATTTCTCGGCGAGCGGTCGGCGAACTGCGCGCCGGTCTTGAGGCCAAAGGATTCGATGCCGGGATCTTGCTCGCCGGTGGACGCGCCGGAGAAGAGGGCCTCAGGGAGTTGCAAGAGTCACGTGCGGTCACTGTTTATGACGGCGCCGCTTTGGCCGAGCTTTGTCTGCAATTTGGCATCGGCGTCAAACGCGCTCAGATGCCGGTCGAATATTTCGACATCGACTTCTTTTTAGAGCTCAGCGAATCTTGATTCCCCGTTTTTCTTTTCTTGGCCGGCAGCCGTTTTTGGCGACGGCGCGGCTGCAGCAATTGCTGCGCGATCGGGTAGTTGACGGTGACTTGCGCAGTGAAATCATTTTGGGGTTGGAACACGATCCAGTGATCACGTTCGGCCGTCGCGCCTGCGCCGAGCACTTACTGGTCTCGTCGGCAGAGCTTGCCCGGCGCGGCATCACCGTGGCGGAGGCGGACCGCGGCGGCGATGTCACCTATCATGGGCCTGGACAGCTGGTGGTCTATCCGGTGATGCGACTGAGGCGCGGAATTGTCGCTCACGTTCGCGCGCTTGCAGACGCCGCGATCTCGGTCGCTGCGCGTTTCGGTGTGCAGGCGGAATTTCGTCGCGACTGTCCTGGCGTCTGGGTCGGTGATCGAAAGTTGGCCTCGATTGGTGTGCACGTTCATCACGGTGTCGCCACGCACGGCATCGCTTTGAATCTAACCACCGCGCTCGACAACTTTACTTTGATTCGCGCGTGCGGCCTCGATGCGCGACCGACTTCGCTGTCGCAACTGTGCGGCGATCGGGTATCGGTCGATGAAGCGTGGCAACTGTTCCGCGCGCCGCTCGGCTACTTGTGCATCAGCGCACGCACCTTGTCCGCGCCGTCGCTAGTCTAGCGGCCAGTTTGTATCAATTGGGAGTCACGCGCGGTTATCCCGGTTCGGTAACTTCCATTCAGCGGTTTTCATCGACGCTAAGCACCAACGTCCACTTTCGTTCGCTGTTTCCGGATGGCGTGCTCGCCGAACAGCCTGATGGCACGGTACGCTTTGTTGAAATCGATCCGCCTGCCGACGCGGAGGTCGAAGCGATCACGCGCAAGATTGCCATCCGCGTGCTACGCCTCTTTCAATCGCTCGATGAAACCGGCGACGGCGTCGCTTCGAGTGATCCGCTCCGATATGGCTTTTCTCAGATGTTGTGGCTCCTCTCAGAATCGAACTGAGAACCTTACGCGTATGAAGCGTCTGCTCTAACCAGTTGAGCTAAGGAGCCGAGGGCGAAGGAGGTAACACTGTGAAAACGATCTGTCAATGTGAAGACGGGTCGCGTAGCATACGCGGCCATGAAAGTTGCAGTACTGAAAGAGATTACTGCGGGCGAACGACGGGTGCCGATCGTTCCCGAAACGGTCAAGCGGCTCGCGGCCAAGCAGTTTGAATTTTCAATACAGGCAGGCGCCGGCGCCCAGGCGCTATTTCCCGATGACGATTATCGAGCTGCCGGAGCAAGCATCGGAGCGGGCATCAAGGAAGCCGACCTGGTGTTCAAGGTTCAGCCGCCAAGTCTCGATGAGATTGCGCAGTTGCATGAAGGATCGGCGCTCATCAGCTTGCTCTATCCGCTCACCAATCTCGACCTGGTAAGTGCGCTTGCGAAGCGTCGTATCACCGCGATTTCTGCCGACATGATTCCGCGCACCACGCTGGCGCAAATGATGGACGTGCTCAGTTCGCAAGCGACGCTGGCCGGCTATCGCGCGGTGCTGCTCGGGGCGAGCGCGCTACCAAAACTTTTTCCGATGCTGATGACCGCGGCCGGCACCATCCCCCCTGCCAAAATATTGGTACTCGGCGCCGGCGTTGCAGGATTGCAAGCGATTGCGACGGCGCGGCGACTCGGCGCAGTGGTGGAAGCATTCGACGTCCGCAAAGTAGTCAAAGAGCAAGTGCTCAGCCTCGGCGCCAAATTTATCGAAGTCGACAGCAGCGAGGACGCGCAAACTCAAAGTGGCTACGCCAAAGAGTTGTCGGCCGAATACAAGCAGAAGCAAACCGAGCTCATCGCCAAGCGCCTCGCCGCCGTCGACGTTTGCATCACCACCGCTCTGATTCCCGGTCAGCGCGCGCCGATCTTGATCTCTGAAGATCAAGTGCGCGGCATGAAGCCAGGCTCCGTCATTGTTGATTTGGCGGCCGAACAGGGTGGCAATTGCGCGCTCTGCGAGCCAGGCAAAGACGTGGTCAAGCACGGCGTCACCATCATCGGGCGCCTCAATCTACCGAGTGACCTCAGCACTCACGCCAGCCAAATGTATTCGCGCAACATGGAAAAATTTCTGCTGCACTTGGCGCCAAGCGGCGCGCTCAAGCTCGACTCCAAAGACGAAATTACTCGAAGCAGCCTCATCACCCACAACGGCGAAGTGGTGCATGAACGCGTCGCCGCACTGGTCACTGCAAAGGGAGCTGGCTGATGTCGAGCGACCTACTATTTGGATTGTATGTTTTCGTGCTGGCTGCGTTTGTCGGCTACCAAGTGATTTCGCAAGTGCCGGCGCTGCTACACACGCCGCTGATGTCAGCAACCAACGCGATCTCGGGAATTTCACTCGTCGGATCGCTGGTCGCAGCCGGCGCCAAACACGATCTCACCGCCAGTCTGCTCGGCTTTGTCGCGGTCACTTGCGCCTCGATCAACACCGTCGGTGGCTTCCTTATCACCGATCGGATGCTGCGCATGTTTAAGCGCAAGGGCGAGGCCAAGAAATGACGCCACAAACGGTCGCGACCTTGATGCAGAGCGCCTATTTGGTGGCCTCCGTCTTGTTCATCTTGGGTTTGCGCGGGCTGTCGAGTCCAACCTCGGCACGCCGCGGCGTGGTCTTGGCCGAAATCGGCATGTTCATCGCCGTCGTCGGCACCCTGGTCCACCGCGACATCGTGCGCTACGAATGGATCATTGCCGGCATTCTCACCGGATCGCTCATCGGTGCTGCGATGTCGATCTGGATTCCAATGACCAAAATGCCAGAGCGAATTGCGCTCTCGCACGCCTTCGGCGGCCTAGCGGCAGCGCTGGTTGGCATCGCCGAATACTATCGGCACGGCGAAGGGCTGGGCGCGCTCAAACTCACCGCCACCGGTTTCGAAGTCTTTTTGGGCGCGCTCACTTTTACCGGCAGCTTGATGGCTTTTGGCAAATTGCAGGGATTCATCACCGGAAGACCGGTCACCTACAAGGCGCAGAACGCGACCAATATTGTTTTCTTCTTGGCCGGCATTGGCTTGGTCATCTACTCGGTATTGATGCCGCACTTGCAGCCGGTGTTTTACGCCACTTGTGCGGTTGGCTTGATACTCGGCGTGTTGGTGGTGCTACCAATCGGCGGCGCCGACATGCCAGTGGTGATTTGTCTGCTCAATTCCTACGCTGGCCTGGCTGCCTCTGCGACCGGATTTGCCCTCGGCAACAATGTGCTCATTATCGCTGGCGCGCTCGACGGCGGTTCGGGATTTATTCTAGCGATGATGATGAGCAAGGCGATGAACCGATCCTTTGCCAACGTTCTGTTCGGCGCCTTTGGCACCGACACAGACGCGATGCCGCAATCTACGATCGCACCCAGTGGCCATGCCGCCAACGAAGCCTCGATTGAAGATGCGGCTGAGGTGTTCAAAGCGGCGCGCTCGGTGATCGTGATTCCCGGGTACGGCATGGCCGTGTCGCAAGCGCAGCATGCCGTGCGCGATCTGGCCGGCCTGCTGCAAGCCAATGGCACCGAAGTGCGCTATGCCATCCATCCCGTCGCCGGCCGCATGCCCGGTCACATGAACGTGCTACTCGCCGAAGCCGATGTTCCTTACGATCAGCTGTTTGACCTCGACGACATCAACAGCGATTTTGCCGCCACCGACATTGCGCTCGTCGTCGGGGCCAACGACGTCGTCAATCCCGCCGCTAAGACCAACCCGGCCAGCCCGATCTATGGCATGCCGGTGTTCAATGCC
>JAHFDU010000447.1 GCA_023248835.1 Myxococcales bacterium
CTGCGGCTGGCGAGTAAAGCCTGAAACCACCTTTGGAGCGCTGGATTGGGCGCAGCAAACCAAGCTCTTCATATAAATGTAGGGCGCGCGTAGTCTTGCTGGTACGTTTTGCTAAGGTACCGATACGAAACGGCTTTTCTAGCTTCATGACCTTGAGATTGCTGGACTCCATAGGACTCATACCCTTACGTAATAGTTCAACTTAAAGGATGCACCCGGCGCTTGGTTCAGTCAAGCAGAATCTTACCTCCACGTGAGTGTTCGATTTTATGGGACGACGGTTCGATTGTTGCGATCACCGAACACCGGTAAGCGGTATCCGCACGCTGGACTTTTGACTACTTCACTGCTTTTAGCTTTGGCGAAGACAGGTCGGCGAAGGCGACGGCGCGGTTGCGGCCGTGGTGCTTGGCAAAGTAGAGCGCCTGGTCGGCCTGGGCGATGAGCTCTTTGCTGTCGGTGCTCTCGTCGGGGTAGACCGAAATTCCGAGCGACAGCGTGACTGAAAATGGACCCTGCGCCGATTGAAACATCTGCCTTTCGACTTCGAGGCGAATGCGCTCGGCAAGCAGGCGCGCGCCGGCAAGGTCGGTGCCTTCGAGCACCACGGCAAACTCTTCGCCGCCGTAGCGCGCCGCCAGATCGATCTTGCGCACGCAATCGCGCACCACTTGTGCCACTTTTCTGAGCACGACATCGCCCACCGGATGGCCGTGGGTGTCGTTGACGCGCTTGAAGTGATCGATGTCGGTGAGCAGCAGCGCTTGATGGCAATGCGATCGTTCGGAGCGCAACAGCGTATCGGCAAAACGCTCTTGAAAAGAGCGATGGTTGACAAGACCGGTGAGCCCGTCGGTGGTGGCCATTTCCTCCATGCGGCCATAGAGGCGCGCGTTGGTGAGCGACACCGCGACTTGGTTGGCAATGACGGCCAGCATTTCGCGCTTGTCTTTGGTAAATGCGCGAGCGCGTTTGGCGGCGAGGGCAAACGATCCCATGGCTTCGTCGGCGCAGATGAGCGGCATTACCAGCAGCGACTCCATGTGCAACAGCCTTATTTTTTTTGTGTAGACCAGCACGTCCTTGTCGCGGAGCTCGCCACCGGCCGGCAGAAAGTGTTTGTTCTTGACCACCATCGAAGCCAATCCCGCGTTGTCGCCGAACGACAGGCCGTCGAGGCCCTTTGGCACTTCACCGACAGTAGCGACAACCGTGTGGCGATGGGCGGCGCGATCGAATTGGGTGACCGCAGCAAAATCAAATTCACAGATTTCGCGCGCTGCCTCAAACGTGGTATGGCAAACTTCGGCGGCGGTGAGTGCTTTGTTGAGACGCGCTAGGGCGGCAAAAAAACGTTCGTGTTCGTACTTTGATTTTTCGACGGCAGAAAATACCCGCTCCGATTGCAAACTGCGCAGCATCTGTGCCGCCGCACCGACGAGCAACATTTCATCGCTTTGAGAAAACGGACGCTGCACCAGCCTGTCCGCGCAGAGCACTCCGCGCAGGTGGCCGTCTTCGAGAAGGGGTACGCCAACAAACGCTGCAATCGCTTCTGGCGCTGCGTAATAGGGCAGATGACCTGGTTTGGGATCGGTCAGATTGACCAGCAGTCGGTTCTTGACCACTGTGCCGATCGCGCCGGCGTCGATCGGCAGCGCTTCACCGACGATGGCGTCGGAATCGGTGATGAGCTCTTTGACTTTTAGTTTTTCACCCGCCTCGTCGAGCCAGAACAGAATGCAACTGCGCAAATCGAGCGACTTCTTCATTAGCTCGAGTAGATAAAACAACGATAGGTGAATGGTCTCGACCGCGCCGATTGCCAAGCGCTCCTCATCTGCTTGCCGCGAACGCGAACTTGGATCGGCCGACAGCGACGAAGAAATGAGACGAAAATCGCGCGCCTCTTGGCGCAGAGCGCGAATCTCGCCTTGCAATGTCGCGCGGTGATCGCGTCGCCGCTTGAGCATCGCTGCCTGCACGAACAGAAAATGGAGTAGCGCAAACAGCCCAATGAATCCAATCCGCATTCCGAGCTGCAGAGGGCGGGCGTGCTCGGCGCGGCAAAAGAGAAATTCGGTTACTAGCGCGATGGTCACCAAAAGCAGCGCCACCGACGGGCGATGAAACGCCACCACAAACGCGATCACCGCGTACAAGAGCGGCGCGAACAGCGAGTGCAGGCCGCCGGTGGATTGCAGAAGTACGTAGCACATCACCACCAGCAGCGCGCTCAGCTCGACATCGGCTGCGGTGTTACGCATCGCTTGGATGTCGGCGCCCAGTGAATCAACTCGAGTTGGCATGCGCCGTATGCCCGCGATCAACTTGGTCAATAGAATCAGCGTCAGTATTGTGATTGCAAGCAGCGCAGCCCAGTCCCCTTCTTTGTGCAAATCGGAAAACAGGCGCGCCCGCAAAAAAACAGCGACGCACCGATCACCACGCCGCCAAAGCCCCGCCTGCCGAGCCGTCCCAGTTTCCAAATCAAACGGTGTAGCTTGGGACCGAGGGTCACG
>JAHFDU010000448.1 GCA_023248835.1 Myxococcales bacterium
CAGGTGCGCCCGAAAGTCCGAGCGCCGCCGACAGCTCACAGCCGACAGCCTACAGTTTCGGATTCATTCATGAAAACACCTGCTCTTAGTCCTCTTTTCAAGAGCGAATTTACGGGAGGGTCAACGCGATTTTGCGATTTTTCTCCACTGTCAGCTGTCGGCGGTGGTAAATACGCGACTCGTGATCTATGGCACAGAAAATTCGGCAAGGGACTTGCAAAACAGCTTGCGAAAGTGCGCGACAGAGCGGAAAATTAAAAAAGGGGCAGTGTAAAAATAGCCATGAGCCACGAATCACCGAGAGAACGAAACATTCTGATCATCTCAGACCTCCATCTTGGTGAAGATCTGCGTCCAGTTTCTAACAGTGTGTCCTATCTTCGACACCTGGCGAAGCTCGAGCGCGAGCTCGGCAATTTTATTGATCACTACACCCACCATCGCGTCGACGGCCGTCCGTGGTCGCTGGTAGTCAATGGCGACATGGTCGATTTTATGTCAGTCATGATTTTGCCGGAGCCGGCCGAGCCCGGTTCGCCCGATCACGACGAAGAGGATCGCCTATACGGGCTAGGCTATGGCGAGCGCCAGTCGCAAAAGAAATTGGAGCAGGTGATCGCGCGTCACAAATCGGTTTTCGGAAAGTTAGCGACGTTCGTGGCAGCAGGCAACGAACTGGTTATCGTGATCGGCAACCACGACGTCGAATTTCATTACCCCTCGGTGCAGCGCACGCTGATGGAATGGCTGTGTGGGCTGGCGATCGGAGCCGGGGTCGAAGAATCGGGCAAGGCCGAGTTCGCGGCGCGCATTCAGTTTTGCCCCTGGTTCTATTACCGCCCCGACTTGATCTACGTCGAACATGGTCACCAGTATGACGAGTACTGCTCGTTCGACTATCTGCTTCATCCGGTGTCGCCGCACAAGAGCGGCCGCGGCGGAAAAAAGAGCGGTATCGCGATTTCGTTGGCGCACACCGGCATGCGCTATTTTGCCAATCGATTGCCGCAATACGATCCGCGCACCGCTGAGCACTGGAGCGTGCTCAACTATATGCGCTGGGGCTGGGCGCAAGGATTGCGCGGCGCGATCAGCGTCAGCTATCTGTACGGCCTGCTGGTGTGGCGGGTGGTCGAGGCCTGGTACTCGCTGCGCGAAGCCGACGGAGAGCGTCGCGCCGTGCACCAGGAGCGACTGCGCGGCCTTTCGACCCACTGGCACCTCACCGAAGAGAAATTGGTCGCTCTCGATGCGCTGCGCCGTCTGCCGGTCACCAAACGTTTGTACAAACTTTTGAGCGCGTTGTTTGTCGATCGGGTGTTGCTCGGGGTGCTGGCGCTGGCGGGTGCTGCCGCGTTGGCGATCGAACTTCATGGCTGGTGGCGTCTTGGCGGCGCGCTCGGCGCCGTCTTTGGCGCAGCGCTGACCAATCAATTTCTCAATCACTTTCGGCTCACCACTTCGGCATCACGCCTGCGCCAAGCGCCTGAGCTCATCCGCCAACTGGTGAGCGCTCCGTTTATCGTGTTTGGCCATTCGCACGCGCCAGAGACAGTAGCGCTCGACGGCGGCGGCGTCTATTTCAACACCGGCACCTGGGCCAGCGATGACGCTGACAACGCTTTTACCCACGTGCTCATTACCCACACCGAAGAGACCGGTGTGCCACACGCCGAATTGCGCCAATGGCGCGATGGCTCCTCTGCACCGTATCGCTGGCGCCAACAGTAGCGCGCGACGATCGAGCCTGTGGCAGGCTGACAGCCGACAGCCGGCAGCCGACAGTGACGGAAGAATCAAATTCGCGTTGCTGGTGTTATCCGTCGCTGTAATGGGCCTGTCCCTAAATTGGGCGTGGGCGTAAACGGCCGTCAACGACAACGATCACGTTACGAAAACGTCGACGATTTAGGGTGAATACATCATGACTTTCCGGACTGTTGGCTGTGAGCTGTAGGCTGTCGGCGGCGCTCGGACTTTCGGGCGCCCCTGGGAATTCCTGGACGTCGGTTGCACCGCAGCCTATAGTTACGCTGGATGGAAGAGCTGTTGTCTAAGGTTCGCTGTCCCAAGTGTCGTGGTCTGCTTGCGCGCAGTCTTCCGAGCGAACTGGCTTGCTCAAGTTGCAAGTTGGCTTATCCCATTGTCGACAATTTGCCCCGCCTGCTCGTCGAAGAGGCCCGTACCAACGAGGAGTGAACATGGATGCGGTGGTGGATCTGCCCAAAGCGCAACATGTCCTGCTGGTCGAAGGCGACCTGACATTGCAGCGTTCGGTCGAAAGCATGCTTTTGAACAGCGGCTACCGGGTTACCGTCGCAACCGATGGTCTCGACGGGTTGGTCAAGTTGGAAGGCTGCGTACCCGATCTGCTGATCTGCGATGCGCTCATGCCGCGCTTGAATGGTCTTGATCTGACTAGGGCCGTCAAGTCCAAGCAAGAGACCAAGCGCGTTCCCGTGATCATGCTCACCGCGCGCACGATTCTCGTGCCATCATCGAGGGCATCAACGCTGGCGCCC
>JAHFDU010000158.1 GCA_023248835.1 Myxococcales bacterium
TCTGCCCGCGCTCTACACCTGGTTCGCCCAGCGGTTCTGCGGCGACTCGTCTTCCTTCGGCTAAGCTGTACAATGGAGCCCATGGCGAGATCGGACCGGTTTTTGTGTGCGCTGCGGGGCGAGCCCGTCGACACCACGCCAATCTGGATCATGCGCCAGGCCGGGCGCTACCTGCCCGAATATCAGGCGACGCGCAAACAGGCCGGCAGTTTTTTGAACCTGTGCAAGACGCCGGAGCTGGCCTGCGAAGTGACGTTGCAACCAGTCGATCGCCTCGGCGTCGATGCAGCGATTCTGTTTTCCGACATTTTAATTCCGATCGAAGCGATGGGCGTGCCGCTGACATTCACCGACGAAGGGCCGCGACTTGAGCCGGTGCGTGACGCCGCTGCGATCGCCAAGTTGCACGTGGTAAACACCGACAGCGAACTATCGTTCGTCGGCGACGCCGTGCGACTGATTCGCCGCGCACTCGACGGCAAGGTTCCGCTGATCGGATTTTCGGGCGCGCCGTTTACTCTGCTCACCTACGCGGTCGAGGGCCAGACCAGCAAGCAGTTCATCGAAACGCGCAAGCTGCTGTTTTCGGCGCCGCAACTGGCGCACACACTTTTGCGCAAACTCACCGACACGGTGATCGACTACTTAGGTGCGCAGATTCGCGCCGGCGCGCAGGTGGTGCAGCTTTTCGACTCCTGGATTGGTCAGCTCGGCGTCGAGGATTTCCGCGCTTTCGCTCTGCCTTACGTGCAAGAGATCACCGAACGCCTGAAGCCGCTTGGGGCGCCGCTCATCTACTTTGCCAACGACGCCGGCGCACTGCTGGCCGACGCTGCTCAATCGGGAGCGACCGCGCTCGGCGTCGACTGGCGCGTCGGGCTCGACCAGGTGCGTCGCATCGTCGGTGCTCGACTGCCGCTGCAGGGCAACCTCGACCCCGGAGTGCTGCTCGGCCCGGTCGGTTTCATCGAACGACGCGCCGCCGATGTGCTCAAGCGTGTGCGCGGTACGCCGCACATTTTCAATTTGGGCCACGGTATTTTTCCGAGCATCGACCCGGCGCGAGTCGAAGCGCTGGTTGAGATCGTTCACCGCCTCGGCGCATCCACAAAACAATGAAAAGCCGAGTCGCGGTCGTACTCCTCAACATGGGCGGGCCGTCCTCTCTGGACGCGGTCGAGCCGGTGCTTTTCAATCTATTTCGCGACCCCGACCTGATTCCGTTGCCGCTCGGATTTTTGTGGCAACGCACCTTCGCCAAAATTGTCGCCGCAAGGCGCGCCAACATCGTGCGCGACTACTACGCTCAGATTGGCGGCAAATCTCCACTCGGTGAAATCACTCAGGCCCAAGCCACCGCTCTCGAACAGCGTCTCAACGCAAAATCTCCCGGCACCTTTTCCTGCCACGTCGCGATGCGCTACGCCCCACCATTTACCGAGGAAGCGATCGCCAATGTTCGCGCCCAGGGCGCGCGCACCGTGGTCGCACTGACGCTGTATCCTCACTACACTACCGCCACCACCGGAACCTCGATTTGGGAGCTGCGAAAACAGCTGGCCGGGCGGCCACCCGCGCTCGGCGCCGTCCGGCTTGTCGAAATCGATCGCTTTGCCGATCATCCGCGCTACCTCGACGCGCTCGCAGCGCAAACCCAAAAAGGGCTTGATCGGTTTGCTTTGTCAGATCGCGAAAATGTCACGTTGCTGTTTTCAGCGCACGGCCTGCCGATGTCGTTTATCGAGAAGGGCGACCCCTACCTCGACGATCTAAAAAAAACCATGAACGGCGTGCTGAGGCGAATTGGAACCGCATTGCATGCAGAGTTGAGTTTTCAAAGTCGTGCCGGTCGCGAGCGCTGGCTCGAGCCTTCGACCCATGCCGTACTCGAAAGGTTGGCCAAAGAGGGTCGCAGACACGTACTGATCGTGCCGATCTCTTTTGTCTCCGATCATGTCGAGACACTGTACGAAATCGATCTGCTTTTCGGCGGCCAAGCCAAGACGTTGGGCCTCAATTTTCACCGCGCGCCGTCGCTCAACACCGAGCCGCTGTTTATTGACGCGCTGGCCGAGCTGGTCGAAGCACGATGCGAGTGGTGATCGTTGGCGGCGGGATTGGCGGCATGGCAACTGCACTTGCGCTTGCCGATCGCGGTCATGAAGTGCGCGTGCTCGAGAGCGAGCAGACCGCCGGCGGAAAGGTCGGCACCCTCAGGCTCGGCCCATGGCAAGTGGAAACCGGCCCGTTTGCGATTTTGCAGCGCGCCAGCACCGAACCGTGGCTGCGGCGACTGAAGCTCGAATCGTCGGTGGTAAAAGCCGACGCTGCCGCCAAACACCGTTTCATTGTCAAAGATCGGCAGCTTGCCGCGGTACCGACTTCGCCGCCGGCTCTACTCACCTCAAAGGCACTGTCTTGGCGAGCCAAGCTTGCGATCTTGCGTGAACCTTTTTTGCCTCGCGGCAAGAGTGAAGATGAAACCGTCGCAGCCTTCGCGCGTCGCCGTCTCGGTCTTGAGATCGCCGAAAATTTCGTCTGCCCATTTGTCACCGGCGTGTTTGCTGGCGACTACGAACAGCTGTCATTGCGTAGCGCATTTCCGACGCTGGCGCAGCTCGAGCGCGAGCACGGCAGCCTGCTGCGCGGTCTGTACGCCCAGCAGAAAGAGCGACAACGGCGCGGCGAATTACCGCCGGATTTGATTTCGTTTGCGGGAGGAATGGGTGATCTAACGCACGCGCTTGCCACCGAGCTCGGCGATCGATTAACCGTTGCTGCGGCGGTCTCGTCGATTGCGAAAAATGGAAACTGTTTTGTCGTGATCGCAAATGGCGCGCGGTTCGAGGCCGACCGCGTCGTGCTGGCGCTGCCCGCTCAAGCGGCGAGCCTGCTCTTGCGTTCGCTCGATGAAAACATGGCCAGCGCGTTTTCAGAAATCCCCGCGGTCGACGTCGCTGCGATCTCGCTTGGCTACTCGGGTGCAGGCAGTGCTGTCCCAAGTGGCTTTGGCTTTCTCGTGCCGCGCTGTGAGCCATTCTCGATGCTGGGAACACTCTTTGTCTCGGGCACCTTTCCGCAGCCTTCCTTACCCGACGCCCTCCATCTGCGTGTTCTCGTCGGTGGCAGCAAAGATCCAGAGGCGCTGTCGCTCTCTGATCAGGCGCTGGTCGGGCGCGCCGAATCCGAGCTCGCATCAATTCTCGGCAGGCTGCCACCGCGAACTTTTGTGCACGTCCAGCGCTGGCGAGGTGCGATCGCTCAGTACACGGTTGGCCATCATCGCCGCATGGAGCTCATCGAAGAGCGCGGCCGCGGGTTGCAACTTTACAGCACTGGCGCCTCGCTGCGCGGTGTCGGCGTCAACGATGTACTCGCCGACGCCACCGCAATCGCGGCGAAATTCCAATGACCCTTCGGCGGGCTCAGGGCGAACGGCTATCGTTGGCTGAAAAATGGGTCAAGCAGGTCTTGCATCGGCCCAAAACGGTGCTTGCCGCCGCAGTCCTGCTCGCGCTCGGCGCCGCCGTGCCACTTTACCACTTTCATCTCGATGCCGACGTCGGCAACCTCTTGCCCGCGCACAGCCAGTCGGCACAAGCTTTCGCCGGTTTTTCACGCAACTTCACCGCCGAGCAGCAACTCATCGTACTGGTAGAGGACAGCAACCCAGCCCGCTTGCCCGAATTTGCGACGCGCTACGCCAGCGCACTCGAAAAACTCTCTTCGGTAGCAGAAGTTCGCTTTCGTTTGTCGGCGCAAACCGCAACTTTTCTGCGCGATCACTTACTTGCACTGCTGGATGAAAATGATCTCGCCGCGCTGCCCGAACGAACCACCGCCGCGGCGTTGCGCGCGCGCATGGCCAAGATGCGATCGATGCTGACTGCTCCCGGAGGCTCGGCGATGGCGCCGTTTCTTTCCGGCGATCCGCTGGATCTGCTCTCTGTTGTCGGCCCGCGTCTCGGTCAAAGCCTCACCGCCAATTCTAAGGATGGGACTTTCGTCAGCCCCGACGGCAAAGCGCTGGTGATGTTTGTCCGCTCCAAATCGCATCTCGATATCGACGCGTGCAAGAATCTACTCCAGCAAGCAACCCGAATTGCGACGGATCTTGGCGCGGAAATATCACAGGGAGAATTCGTCTTGAGCGGAAAAGCCCCAGTGGTCGGATTCACCGGCGCTGCGGCATTCGCTCCCAACTATCGCGACTGGCTCCATTTCGATCTCACTTTGTCGACGACGATTTCGATCGTTGTCGTGCTGTTTCTGTTCGCGGCCTACTTTCGCGCGCTGCGCATCCTGCCACTGGTGGGCATCCCGCTGCTGCTCGCACTCACCTGGACTGCGTCGCTGGCGCAGCTCGCGCTCGGACACGTCAGTGCAGTCTCGCTGGCTTTTGCCACCATCCTGCTCGCGATTGGCATCGACATCCCGATTCAGCTGTACAATCGCGTGCGCGAAGTGCTTGCAACCAAGCCGTTCAAGGCTGCGCTCCGAGATACTTTTGCAGAGCTCTTCTTCCCATCGCTGATTGCCAGTCTAGCGCCAGCCGCGGTCTTTTTCTGCTGCCTGCTGTCCGACTATCGCGGTATCGCCGAGCTTGGCTTCTTGGCGGGCCTTGGCGTGCTGATCAACTGGCTGGCGATGGTGACGGTTTTTCCCAGTCTGCTGTCGGCGCTGCCTTCGTCATGGTGGGCCGCTTCGACTGCGCGCTTCGCTCAGGACGAGCGGTTCTCTGAAGGCCTGCTGTTTCGCCTCGGCAACGTCGCCACCCGCTCCCCCCGTCGCCTACTAGCGCTGGCTGCCGTCGCCGCGCTCATCGCCTGTCCGCTGGCGGCACGATTGCGCATCGAGCCCCAACTCACTTCGTTGCAGCCACAGAACATGATCCCGGCGCGGGTGCAGCGCGAGCTGGAATCGCGTTTTGGCGAACGCTCCCACGCAGCCATCGTACTGGTCGACGGCGAAACACCCGAGCCTGCGCTCCTGCTCTCGGATCGCTGGCAAGCCGAGTTGGAACGGTTGCGGCAAGGCGGGCTGCTCACCGGTTATCAGTCGCTTTCGACGCTGGTCTCGTCGCAAGAAACCGAGCACTCGAGACGGGCGCAGCTGCAGTCTTTGGCACCGGTGGAAATGAAAAAGCGAATCGAAGCGGCGCTCCATGAAGCCGGTTTTGAGCTCGAACCGTTCGCTCCGTTTTTGCGCCAACTCGAAAACCCGCCGACGCTCACCATCGGTGGCCTCCCCTCGGAGCTCGGCTTCTTACTGCGCACCCACTACCGCGAGTTCGCCGGCGGAAAAACCAATCTGGCGACGTTTGTTTATCTCGCCGAAGGAAAAAAATCGGAAGCGATGCGAGCGCTCTCGATTTTTGCGAAAACAAACGGCGGCGTGGTCACCGGAGCTCCGGCGCTCGAACATGACCTCGGAAAAATCCTTTCGAACGACGCGCGCCGCATCGTGCTGGCCGCGGTGATCGCAGTGGCCCTGCTCTTGGCGCTCTATTACCGTCGCTGGCGGTCGGTGGCGGCGGTATTGTTGCCGCTGCTACTCGGGTGGCTGCTGTTTGCCGCGATCATGGCAGTTTTCATTCCGATCAATCTTTTTGATCTACTGGCGCTGCCGCTGGTGATCGGCTACGGCATCGACGATCAGGTTTTCCTGCTCCACCGCTACCAACAAACCGGCGACGGTGGCACCACGCTTGCAACCACCGGCTGAGCCACTTTGCTCACCTCAGTCTCGACGATGGCAGGTTTTGGCGGTCTCTGCGTGGCCCATTTTTCCGGCTTACGGCAACTCGGTTTTGCTGGCGCCCTCGCGGTCGCTTGCTGCCTGATTTCCGCGTTTGTCGCATTGCCCGCGTTGGCATCGCTGCTGTGGTCTACTGGCGATACAGCGCGATCCAGCCAAACCCAGTGAGACCGTGGCCAGCGGTGGAAACGATGCGCCCGTTTGACACCTCTGCCGCGCCGTTGCTGCGAAGATGTGCGGTCGCCGGATCGGCGAGAGCTACTTCCAACTTCGTTCCGGTCGGCAACGCAGTCTCAAGCGAAAGCACCACGTCGAGGTTCGGCATCGGCTTGAGTTTGGCACCCTGCGGCAGCAGCAGATAGACCGCCTCTGGCGTCCCCGAATGCGTCGCCAGCAGTCGAGCATCCACCTCCGCCAGCGGAACTTGCAGCGCGGCCACCAGACCAGACTCCGGATGCGACGGCAACTGCAACACTCCCGCCGGAATCGTCAGCGCAATGTCGCCGCTCTTGAACCGCAACGTTCCGCCGGTGGCGACGGTGACGGTTTGGCGCTCGGGCACGCTTGGCTGAATCAGATGTTCACCGAGCGTGGCGGGCCACTTCGTCGACTCGGTGTCGAGCGAAACCGGAAAAAACAGGTCGCCAAAGTGGAGCTCAGCATCACCGACTGCGTGCAAATAATACTCGCCCGGCATCGGGTGAAAACAGAGCGAACCTTCACCGTCACTCTTGCCACTCAAACAGATCTTGCTGCTGCACAGCGTCGCCGGCACGCTCGCACGCGGCGCGCCGTGGCTGTCTTCAAGGTGCGCGCACAGCCCCGGCGTCGCGGGCAAATCTGGCAATTCTAGGCTTGGTTCCGAATCGACCGCAGCATCAAGCGACATCGGCGCCGGCGACTCGCCTCCGCAATGCAAAAGCAGCACCGCCCAGCCGAGAAGCCCAAATTTCATGGGCAAGCGGTGGTGTGAATGTTGGGATCGTAGCCCTGCACGTTGCCGGTCACTTTCATCGTTTTCGGATCGACGATCAGGGTGAAGGGCAGGCCGATGATTCCATTGGCGTCGCCGTAACCATTAAACAGTGACTGCGTTTGATCGGTGCCAAGCGCGACGGTGAAATTCTGGTTGAACATCGTGGTCCAATCATCAACGTCAGTCTTGATCGCCGGCGTTTGCTGTTGGGTTCCCTCGTCGAGAATACCGAGTACGCAAAAATTGGGGTCTTGCTGAACGTCGTTGATAAGATCGCCCTGCTCCACTTGGCAGTTGCCGCACCAAGTCGCACCGATGGTGATGATCATGCAAGCGCATTTCGGATTGTTGTAATAGTCGGACAGTCTAATCGTCTTGTCCCAGGTAAGCTTGGTCGAATCGGTCTGCGCCGGAGTCAGGCGATAACCAGCGAGCGCCAAGTTGGGCAGCGTCTTGCCCTTGAGATTCCCATACGGACCTTTCGGATAGGCGGCAGGAGGAGGAGGCGCCAAATCGGGAGAAGGCGCCAGATCGGCAGCCACTCCCATGTCGTCTTTAGAAAACTCCCCGGGACCTCTCTGCGGCGATCCGTTGTTGCCACCGCCGTTATTCCCATTGCCCCCGTTACCGCCGCTGCAGGCCATGAGAGAAGCCAGACTCAACACAATCATCGCTCGCATGCACACTCCTCAGGTGATGAAGTACGTGCTGCCATACTGCGAGAATGGGCTCGTTGTCAAACAAACTCGCCGCTCTGGCTGCTCTGGCCGCCCACCGCCCCACCGCCCTCGCCTTCGATGAACGAAAACCTGGATCTCATCGATCATTTACGATTTACGAATACGATTTACGAAATAGGCGGTTCTAATAGCAGAAAAGCTCACGGTTCTCCTCGAGAGTTTGTTTATGGACAAAAAAAAGAGGAACCATGAACCCAGAGAGGAACCATGAACCCAGAGAGGAACCATGAGCCCAGATTTGTGCTGTTTGTGCTAGGTTGCACCCGTGTCGGGGCCCGACAGCCATTTCTGCCTACTTTTCTTGCTTCTGACGTCCGGCTGCAAGCCAGCGCCGACCAGCGCCGAACCATGCCGAGGCGTTTGCGTTGCGCCGATGCCGACGACGCTTGGCTTGCTGGCCGGACAACCGGGAGGTCCGGGGTGGGTGGACGGCACTGGCGCAGCCGCTCATTTTGCCGATCCCCGTGCGCTGGTAGGTGATGGATCGGGAACACTCTATGTTCTCGACGGCAACACGGTTCGCGCGGTCGACGTTTCCAGCGCCAAAATAACCACTCTTGCCGGAGCTTATGCGACGCCGGGCGGCCAGGATGGCGCTGGCGCGGTGGCCCGATTCGATACGCCGAGCGGAATCGCAGTCGCTGGCGGGGCGATCTATCTTACCGATACCGAGAACCATTCGATTCGCAAACTGGATCTCGGCTCGGGCGAGGTCTCTACATTTGCCGGTGCTTACAATGCTCCGGGTACCGCCGATGGCGTCGCTACAGCAGCACGGTTTCGCGAACCGGAAGGAATGGCGGTCGATCCGCGCGATCCGGGTAGTTTGTATGTCGCCGATACCGACAACCACATTATCCGCCACATCGATTTGTCGAACGCGAACGTCACCACAGTGGCCGGTGCTACCGGGGTTCTGGGGACCAGCGATGGCAGCTTGGCAACCGCCCGGTTTAGTCGGCCCAAGGGTGTGGCGATGGATTCGAGCGGCAACCTGTTTGTGCTCGACGGTGGTAGTCAGTCGGTGCGGCGGGTCGACTTCGACCACAACGCGGTGCTGACGCTGTGCACGTTTGCCTCGGTTCCCAAGGCGATCGCGGTGCTAGGAAATGATCTGGTGGTGGCGCTTTACGACCACCGTCTGGTCACGCTCGCCAGCAGCGGCGGCCCGATGAATCCGATCTCGGTACTCGCTGGCGCCGAGAACAGCGAAGGATTTATCGATGGCGACAGCATCGGCGCGC
>JAHFDU010000449.1 GCA_023248835.1 Myxococcales bacterium
GCCCACGCGACAATCGCAACAAATCGGGACCAGACACCGACTCGTCAAGCACGTGCTCGCGCAATTTTCCCACCGTCCACGACTTGACCGATTCGTACATTGGCCGATTGATGTCATCGAGGATCAGTCTCGTTATTGCGTCCTCTTCGTAGCTCAACACGGGATTCTGGCAGAGCTCCTCGAGCGACATTTCAGACAGCACCAGTTTTGCGGCCACCCGCTCGGTAGCGGATTCCGCCGCAACACCGGCCAAGCGATCGCCCGATTTCTCTTCGTTGGCCTTGGCGAGCACTTCCACTACGCTCTTGAACACGTAGGTCTTGCCGCGCAATGTCGCTGCCAGTTTCACAGCGGCAGACTCTATACGGTTGAAATAATGCTTGCATCTGGTGTATTGTGCGCGGTATGAGAAAATTGACGGTGTTCGTTCTGTCTCTTTCTCTCGTTTGGCCCGCCTGTCGCCCCTCGCTGACCGCCACCACCGGCAACGCAACGCCCAGCTGTAGCGATGAGAAGAGAAACGGAGACGAAAGCGACGTTGATTGTGGTGGCAGCTGCGCCGCTTGTGCGAATGACCGCAACTGCACCGGACCGAGTGACTGTCAAAGTGGCATTTGTCGTGCCTCCGATCGTGGCGTGGTCTGCATCGCTACGTCGTGCACCGACCAGTTGAAGAACAAAGCCTCCGATTTCAGTCTCTCGACCAACAACACTGGGGGACTGGCCGCCGGCGTGCCCTCCGCAACCCTGGGAACCTCAGCGACAGAAATCCAAGCGCTGCACGCTGCACCTTAGCGAGAGCGATCGGCGACCCTCGTGCAACTACGTCTGTTCGTCCTTTGCAGCGCGCTTTACCTCCTGGGCTCAAGTCGCGAACCGCCCTGGGGTGATTCGCACGTCGTCTATGACACTACCCAAGCGCTCATCGATCGGGCTGAACTCGACGTGCATCTCGACGGTCCGCCGCAATTTTTTGTGTTTCGCGGAAGCGCGAAATTCGGCGTGTTTCCACTCGGCAACGTAGTCGCGCTGGCGCCCGGCTATCTCTTGTACAAAGCGTTGCGTCACCTGACTTGGCTTCCCGATCGGGCGCTCTACAACACCTGTTGCCACTTGTCGCCGGCGATGATGATGGCGGCCGCCTGCGTGCTGTTCTTTCGCCTGGCGCATCGGCGCGGCGCCAGTGAACGAAGCGCAACTTTTCTCACCCTCACGTTCGGCTTTGGCACGCTCGCATTTATCTACGCCCGCTGCATGTTTTCCGAGGCGCTCCAAACGCTGGCACTGTTATGGGTATTCGAGCGCACGCTCAACCAGGCCGAAACGCCGACGCTCTCCGGCATGGGCTGGCTCGGCATCGCCGCCGGAGTCCTGGTCAATTCAAAATTGGTGCACGTGCTGGCCTTGCCGCCGATCGCCATCTATCTCGTCTACGCCCATCGCCATCGTTTAGGTCCATTTTTGCGCGCGCTGCCGCTCGGCGCCGTTGCTTTCGCCGAGTTCTGCGCGGTGCTGCTCTTGCACAACCATCTTAAGACCGGATCATTTCTTCATTCCGGTTATCATGACGAAGAGGGCGCGTTTTCCGGTGCCGTCATGCCGGCCCTGTATGGACTCTATTTGTCGACGGGAAAGGGCCTGTTTTTCTATTCACCGCCGCTCTTGCTCGGCGTCTTGGGGCTGCGCCGATCGCTCGAGCGTTTTCGCGCCGAAACCCTGCTCTCGCTCTCGCTGGTGGCCATTTTCACGTTGGTCAACGCCAAGTTTCGCTTCTGGCATGCCGACTACTGCTGGGGCCCGCGCCATCTCTTGCCAGTGATGCCGCTGATGCTGTTGTGGGCGTTTCCCTGGATCGAAGAAACCAGCCGTGCCATCCGGCGCACGCTGCTCATCGCCACTTTTTCTCTCGGCATCGCCGTACAAACGCTCGGCGCCGCATTTTATTGGGATCACTACATTCGCATTCTCATCGCGGTCAAAGATCAGACCGGCGCCGAAGGCTGGTTTCAGGCCGACCTCTCCCACGCCCATTACATTCCGAGTTTCTCGCCGCTGCGCGGTCACCGCTGGTTGCTGGAGCACGTGATTTCCGGCGATCGCGCACTCGATCGCGACGCGCCGTGGAAAAAAATCGTGCCTCAGTCGGCCAACCTCGACGACGCGTGGTCGAGGTTGCGGATCGACTGGTGGCCGCTCGAATGGTTTTACCAAACCCCACAGGCAACTGCGGCGGTAGAAGGTGCGCTCGCCGGACTCGGTGTGGTGGCGATGGCTTCAGGGTGGCTGGTGATTCGTCGCTTGGTTACGCTCGACCGATTCCGTAATAGGTAAATCCAAGGGCGCGAACTTCTGCCGGGCCCCAGACGTTGCTTCCGTCGAACAGCACCGGTTGTTTGAGCAGCTCTTTCAGTTTCTTGAAGTTGGGATTGCGGAATTGGCGCCATTCGGTGCACAGAACGAGAGCGTGCGCGCCTTTAATGGCTTCGTAGTT
>JAHFDU010000159.1 GCA_023248835.1 Myxococcales bacterium
ATCCACGACAGAATCGGCCGCGCCGCCGCCTGTTTAACCGTGAGAAACGACGATGCGTCGGCGGCCGCTTCGGCCAAGTCGAGGACAAATCCCTCACCGAGGCCGCGCTGGTTGTGCCATTCCGAGTAGGTGATGTCGTCGAGCTCATGCAAGTCACGCTGCGCATAGCTCATGATCTCGAGGCTGGTGCGCCCGAGCGCCAACCGAGTGCGCGCCGCAATCGGCAAGTCGCGAATCGGTCCGGCAAAATGAAACGGCGCAGAGTAGGGACTAAACTGCCAGCGAATCGCCTCGCGGCCTTGCCGTAGATAGGTGTGCTTGCCCACCCACCTGATCTTTTTCGAGGCGCCGACTTGGGCCAGCACTTCGGCCAAGTTGATGTAGTGATCGGCGATGACGTGCAGTCCGGTGTCAACGGTTCGCCCTTTTTCGTCGACATAGGTGGAGGTGCGGCCACCGAGCATTGGTGCTGCCTCTACCAAAGTCACTGCGCAACCGCGCTTAGAAAGCTCGTAAGCCGTCACCAATCCGGCAATGCCCGAGCCCATCACCACCACTGTCGGTTTTCTGCTGTTTTCCGTCATACCGCAAACACTTCGGCGAGTAAGCGGTCACTGCTGGCAAGTTGTTTGCGCCGCTTCGAGGGTGGCAAGAGTCGCCCTAATTTTCCCCAGACGTAGAGCAACTTTCGTGTGAGCGGAGGTTCGGGCAAGAACATCGAAAGATGTAGTAGTCGTACCAGGCTTGGATGGTGTTGCAGTCCGTCGACGAATTTGCCGCAGAGCTGCCACCCGGCGGGTGCTTTGGTTTCGGAAAAAACAATGTCGATAAGGTCATCGACAAATCGCAGACAGCCACCCACCATGACGTCGAAATCGAACCCGAGCTCGCCGGCGAGCGCGCGCTGCTCGCGAATCGCTTTTCTCGCCAGCAGACTGTAGCCGCCCATGTAGACCATGAAGTCGGCAAAGAAACGACTGTCCTGTTCGATCGCCTGACGCAGTAGCAGCACCGACAGTCGCAGATGCGGCTCCTCTTCTTTTAGATTTTGCTCGAGTGCCTGTTTCACCTCTGGATCGCTGGTTGCTTGTGCCAGCAGCGCGATGAATGCGTAGCCGAGCCCCTCTGAAAACAGACAGAACATCGAAGCCACCGAAGACTTGAACGGCAGCGAAAAGATCTTGCCATCGCGCCAGCAACTCCAAAATTCTCGGGTGTGCGGCGGCGGATCGACGATACCGCCGCCACCGAGGCGTCTCACCAGTGCTTCGAGCTCCTCGGCATGGCGCTTTTCGTCCTCCACTAGGATGCGACTGGCGCGACACAGTATCTCATTCGGTTCAAATACTCGGGGGTTCGACATCAGGCGAAAGCCTTCGAGGGCGGCGACCTCGGCGTGATAGATCATGCTGAGGACGCGGATGTAGGCCGCCTTGTGCCGATGCGGATCGACCAGTGCAAGCGGGCGGCAAACAGTTGGGACCGGTAAGATAAACTTAGACACAATTACCTCTACTGTGTTGAAATGAAATCAATGAGTTCTAATATTGTTTTATTAATAAAATGTCAATTAAAATTACACACATTGACTACATGTATATCTGTTGTGGTACAAGTTGGTGGTTGCATGTAAATCACAAAAGAGCGGTTGTAATCGGCGGTGGAATCGCGGGTTTGTGCGCCACGCGCGTGCTGCGAGACCATTTCGACGAAGTGGTGCTGGTCGAGCGCGATTCGTCATTCGCCGATGGCGATCGCCGCGGCACCCCGCAGGCAAAGCATCATCATCTGTTGTTGGCGCGTGGCTTGCGGGAGCTCGACCGGCTGTTCCCTGGTTTTGCAGCGCGCTTGACTGAGCTTGGAGCTGTCGAGCTCGATCTCGGTGTCGATTTGGCGGTGGCGCGCCCGGAGGGGTGGGTGCCGCGAGTGAGGACCGGAATCCGCACGCTGCACGCCAGTCGAGCGCTGGTCGAGAGAGTTGTCGCCGACATGCTCAAACGATGGAACAACATTCGATTTCGATTCGACACTGATGTGGTGGGACTCCGCGTATCTGGTGGCGTTGCGCAAACAGTCAGCGGAGTGCGCGTACGTGCGTGTGACCGTGCGGCGGATGAAGTGATCGACGCCGATTTGGTGGTCGACACGACTGGGCGTAGTTCGCGACTGCACCAGTGGCTCGCACCCTTTGGCAAGGCGCCGCCGCCCGAGACGGTGGTGGACCCGAAGATCGGCTATGTCAGCGGCTGGTTTGAGACCAAGTCCGAGGCGCAGTGGCCCAAAGAGTGGTGGTGGCGTGCAGTGACGGTTGGCCCAATGACCATAGAGTGCCCGTACGCGGCGGCTCTGTTTCCGCAGGAGAACGGAACCTGGGTTGCGACGCTGGCGTACGGCGATCGTCCGGCGCCTAGAGGAGAAGCGACTTTTTTTTCGATTCTTCGATCGCTGCGCTCGCCACTGGTTGCCGAGATGCTCGAGCGCACTCGCCCGATCTCCGGTTGGCACGGATTTCAGCAGATGCCCAACCGCCTGCGCCATTTTGAAAAATGGCGTTCGCCACTCGGCGGCCTGGTGGTGACGGGCGATGCGGTCTGTACGTTTAACCCGATTTATGGGCAGGGGATGACGGTGGCGGTGCTGATGGCGCTCAATCTGGGCGCGCAACTTGAGCGGACCGATGTACACCATCCGGCGTTTTCCAGGCGGTTCTTTGCGGCGCAGGCCGAGGTGCTATCCGACGCGTGGCGGCTGGCGACTGGCGCCGATTTTCAGTTGCCGTGGACCGTGGGGAAACGGCCGCTCGGCGATTCGGTGATCAGCCGTTACACCGAGGCGCTGTTGCTGGCCTCGAAGCGCGAGTTGCCGCTGCGGCCGCTGCTCTTCGAAGTGTTTCATCTGCTGCGGCCGCTGTCTTCGCTCGAACAGCCCGCAGTGGTGGCCCGGGTGCTTCGCCAGCAGATCGTCAAGCAGATCGTGCGCGCTCCGAAAGGCGCCGCCTATCCGCCGCTGCCGTCGGCTTAGTACCGCCCCCGATAAGTTCGTCGACAAACGTCAAACGGGCGGTACTTCGATTTTCGGAATTAGTAGATCAGGCCCGATCCTGCCCGGTTGAGCAGCCAGGGGCGCCCGGAAGTCGGCGTTGATTCGCGCTTCGCGATTCTTATCACCCTCCTCGCCGAGCACCGCGGCGTGGCCACGGTCTGCTTCTACTGCGGCGCGCAGAACCTCATCCGCGAGAAGATGGAGGTGGACCTGGCGGCGGCGAAACGCCTCGATCAGTAGATGACCGTCACGATCGGCCTGGCGAGCGCGATCTTCTGGCAGGGCCTCTACGAGCGGTGCGCCCTGGCCACTCTCCTGCTGTGCCTCGTCGCCGCGCCGCTCTACCTCGTCATGGCGCTCGCGTAGGCGGGGCGATACGGAGCGGTTGCGTACGTTCATCCTTTCGAACATGTGCGCGCCCTCCCCAATAGGGAGAAGCGAGCGCGTCTGTAATCCGCGTTTGTTTGAACTGATCCGCTAAGCAGTGACACGTTGTCACGGTTGGCAACTTCAGTTGCCGTCTGTTTCAAAATAAATACCTGATAAATAAGCTCATTGTGTTGGCGCGATGGTTGCAGTGGATACCCGACCATGCGTAAAGCCCTGTTGCTGTGTTCGCTGGTGGTTGGCTGTGGAGCGTCCGATTCTCCGCTGATCGAAGGGACCGATGAGGTCGGCGCTTTTGACGAGAAGGCCGACCACAACGGAATCATCTATGTAACGCCCTACCACGATGACGTTGGTGAGGCGGGCGAGGAGGAGACGCGCAAATTTGTCATTTCGGCCGCGGCCTATCGCGCCCTCTTTGGTCACGATGCGCCGGGTATCGATTTTAGCCGCGAGTGGCTGGTCTTTTACAGCGCTGGCTTGGAACCGACTGAGGGCTATCGCGCTAAGATACCGGCGATGGTGCAAAATCCGAGCGGCACCACACTGAAAGTGGTGACCAGCCTTGAGTCGCCCGGGCGAAACTGCAACGTTGCGGATGTTGAGACCAAGCCGTGGGCGATGGTGCGCTTTGCCAAGCCCGCGCAGACCCGCCTAAAATATTTCAGGTACGTGCGCCAGGACACCACGACAGCCTGCGTGGCACCTCCCGAATGCAAGGTCGACAGCGACTGCCAGATCGTCGCCGATTATTGCACCGGATGTGACTGCCGCGCGCTTCCCTCGAGCGATTCGCTCGACGCGTGCGGTGGCCCCGGTGTGCGCTGCTTTGCCGACCCCTGCCTGTCCAAACGCCCACTGTGCGCCGCCGGCAAGTGCGTCGTATCGACCGTGTATTGATCGCGCGCCTCTTCGATTTTACTTTCGAGGGCTACTAACTAAGTACAGCGAGTTGACCTGGTACCAGGCGACACGGCATACTTTCGGCCTCTCAATGGGTGCTCAGCGGTGGCTCGATCGAAAAGTTGGTGATGATGATGGGACGCTCGAGCAGTGTCGTCACACAGCGCTACGCTCACCTGCGCCCCGAGCTGTTTCGCGACTCCGACTACCAGGTCATCGACATCGACTTGCACGGCGGTGGAGAAGTGATTGCGCTCCCGGCGCAGGCATAAGATGGTGCATTTGGTTACGCCGTGGTTACGCAGCTCTCCAACGGAGAAAATGAAAGCAACCTAAGTATCGAGAATAAGAAACACGCGCCCGTAGCTCAATTGGATAGAGCATCGGACTTCGAATCCGAGGGTCGCCCGTTCGAGTCGGGCCGGGCGCGCAACGTTTCGGGAAGTTTCGGGAAGTGCATTTGTCGACTGTTATAGGCGATTGTGGTAACTACCCTCGATGGCCCAAAGCAGCTCGCCCAAGCTGAGCATTGTGATTCCTGTCTACAATGAAGAGGGAATCTTGAAAGACTCGGTCACCGATCTGGTCGCGCGCCTTTCTGAGATGAAAGTCAGCTACGAAATTCTGCTCGCCGAGAACGGCTCCAAAGATGGCACCGTCGCCATCGGCGAGGAGCTCCATCAGAAGCATCCCGAGGTTTCGATCCATTCGCTCGGGCAGCCCGACTATGGCTTGGCGCTGCGCGAGGGCATCAAACGGGCGCGCGGTGAATTTGTGATGTGCGACGAGATCGATCTGTGCGACACCGATTTTTACAAGCGCGCTCTCGAGCATCTGGAAGCCGACCACGCCGATCTGGTGGTCGGGTCGAAGGTGATGGAAGGGGCGCAGGACACCCGCCCGATGATGCGCCACGCCGCGACGCTGGTGATCAATGGCATGCTGCGCGTGCTGGTGGGTTTTCACGGCACCGACACCCACGGCCTCAAAGCGTTTCGTCGTTCGCGTCTGCTCGACACACTCGAGCACTGTCAGTTGACACGCGATCTTTTTGCCTCGGAATTTGTCATTCGCGCCGAGCGCGAAGGCAAACGGGTGCAGGAAATTCCGATCTGCATCGCCGAGAAGCGACCGCCCTCGGTCAATCTTTTCAAACGCGTGCCCAAAGTTTTGCGTGACATCGCTCAACTCACTTACATCATTCGCGCGCCAAAATGATCCGTCTGGCGTCGGTGTCGGTCGATCTCGATTCGCTCAAGTGTTACTACCGCATCCACGGTCTAGGCGAGCCGCCGCCCGAGCTCGAGCGGGTGGTGCTGCAGCGCGCGCTTGGCCGATTTGCCGAACTGTTTGCGCGCCATCAGGTGAAGGCAACGTTTTTTGTCATCGGTGAAGATGTCGAGCACGATCCGTCGTCTCGGGCCGAGCTTTCAGCGCTGGCCAAGGCCGGGCACGAACTTGCCAACCACAGCTATTCCCATCCCTATGATTTGGCGTCGCAGTCGCGCGAATTCGTCGAGGACGAGATCACCCGCGCACACCAGATCATCGCCGAGATTAGCGGCAGCGCCCCGGTGGGCTTTCGCGCGCCTGGGTATGACGTTTCGAAAACCATCTTCGACGTGCTGATGAAGCTCGGCTACCGCTACGATTCATCGGTTTTTCCGTCGTGGCCCTATTACGTCGCCAAGCTCGGCATGATGGCCGCGATGCGGCTTTTTGGCCAGCGCTCGCGCTCGGCGCTTACCAATCCGCGGGCGCTGTTGGCCCCGGCGATGCCGTACCGTCCGGGGGCGTCGCCGTTTGTGCGCGGCCAGTCGATGCTGGTCGAACTTCCAGTCGCGGTGACGCCGGGATTGCGATTGCCGGTGATTGGTACTTCGCTGCTGCTGGCGCCAACCGCGGCGCGGGTGCGCCTGCTCGAGTCGATGCGCAAGCGCGCATTTTTCAATCTCGAGCTGCATGGCATTGATCTCATCGGCGCCGACGAGGACGGCATTCCGACCGAGTTGGTGCAAAAGCAGCCCGACCTGCGCGTTTCACTTCAGCACAAACAGCGCGCGCTCGAGGCCACGCTCGATCGCATGGCGCCCGACTACATCATCCAGCCGCTGTGCAAGATTGCCACCCGGGTGCAGCGCGAGGGGTTGGCCAAAGCGCAATAACCGGTTGTTTCTTCATCGACGATAGTGGGAGCGCAATTTTTTCCAAGTAGCGCGCACTGCCGTTTCGTCGCGGTGACGCAACCTGGCCGCGTGTGGAAGGTTGGGGAATTGGCTGCCAAATGCAATCATTGAAAGCGCGACATCGAGCGATTGATGTGGATTGCAAGATGATTTGCATCGAGAGCGGAAATTCACCCAGTGCGTCGGTGCGCAGGCCGCGCTCGGAGCTGTCAAAAACGGCGTAGTCATGTAGCACACCCCGACCAGCGCCGCCGCCTCCAGTCGCAACCGCCGATGCAAAAAGAAGCGATAACCGACGCCGGCCTCGATTTGCCATTCGAACACATCGAGTGATTGCGAGCGCGACGGCGCCAATCCGCCACTTACGTAGATGCCGGCGTGACGGCCGATGCCGAGGCGCCCCCACAGCCGCCCCAACGGATCGAGCCCGCCTGAGCGAATGAGTAGATCGAGACCAGCGGATGCGTCGAAAGCGACCAAGCGGGGCTTTTCGTTTCATTCGAAACTCTATTGCAATAATCAAAATATCAGGGCAAGTTCCCGACCGATGAGACCGGCTTTCAAAGTTCCTGTAAATTAGCGGTCTCGAAAGGGTGGTAACCATGCGTCTGTGTCTCTCTGCGCTGGCGACTGTTTCGATGAATTTTTCTTTGGCCTGCGATCCGGGAATCGATCGCACCAACAACACCGACGTCGACGGCGGCGATACGGCCGAACAGCACCAGGATGCCGGTAACTCGCCGCTCGACAATGATGCTTTTTGGGCAGCGGATCCGCCGCCGATGTGGTGCGGGCCCGATGGTGGCACCAGTGCACCCCAAATGTCGATTGGCGGCACCCTCGACTGCCCGGACGACAAGAATCGCGAAGGCTGTCGCTGCACCACTGTGGGTCAGACCGCTGCGTGCTGGCCCGGACACCGCATAAACCGCAATCTCGGCAAATGCAAAGACGGCATGACCACCTGTAACAGGTCGAGCGAATTCGACTCCGCCTGGGGGCCTTGTGCGGGTTACGTGCTGCCTTCCGGCACCAGCGGCAAGAGCGCTTGCAAGTGCTTTTCTGGCGGCAAGTGGGACATTATCAACACCGCCCCGTGCATTTACGGCACCGACGGTACCAGTGGCGCGGCCTCCACCGTCAATGGAAAGTGTGTTGATTTCGGTGGTCCACCGCAGGAGCCGGACGCTCCGTGGTCAGACAACACCGTTAGCACCGACTGCGCCGGTCATTTCAAGCTCTGCTACACCATTAAGGCGGGCGACAAAGACAAGCCGAGTCCGAGCGACTGTGTGATCGCAAACGTTTGCACCGAGGCCGACTACACCCAGATCAACAAAGCTCAGAAATTCCCGCCGCTGCCGGCGTGGGTGAGCAACGACACCGCCTGCACCACCCAATTCACCAAGACCGGCGGCTACTGGGAGATGAGCGTCGACGGAGTTTCGCAACTCTGCGACAAAGTGAAAAAAGTGTTCAACTCGGGCGGCTTTTGTCCGGCCACCTGCATGGACCATCCCGACCTGCCAGAATGCCAAAACTGCAGCTCCAGCGGCGGCGGCAGTTTCTAGACTCCTCCCTCCTCCTGCTAACGCCTGAAAGGTCTCCCCGTGGTCGTAGCCGTGAACGAAGGCATTCGCAGGCATCATAAAACACAACTTTTTTTGCAGATGGCGGGCGCAGTGTGTTCATTGACGCTAGGATGCCGCCCGGTCGCCCAGACGACGTCGCCGCAGGCTCCGCTGAAGGAAGCACGCGCCGTGGTCATCGCCACCGCCGAGGTCAAGGGAACGCCGGAGCCGTGCGGCTGTTCGAGCGACCCTCTCGGCGACGTCGCTCGGGTGGCGACGCTCGGCAAAAACGCTTTGTGGCTCGACGCCGGCAATCTGCTCTACGACCCGGAAACCCACAACGGCAAGAAGCGCGCGCAGGCCGACGCCAAAGCGCGTGCACTCGGCAACATTTTTGCCGGCGTTGACATCGGACTCGGCCCCGACGACCTGCTGCACGGCCGGGCGCTGGTTGGGCCCGCACGCCTTTGCGCCAACGTCGCCGGACAAAGCGGGGTCCAGGTGCACCAGCTCGGTGGGCTTTCGATCGCGG
>JAHFDU010000450.1 GCA_023248835.1 Myxococcales bacterium
AAGAAAATGGCATTGCCTATTTCAAACATTTTTTGGGGCCGGTGCTCTGGTTGGCGCCGCTGTTTGTGATCATTGAGATCATCGGCCACATCGCACGGCCGATTTCACTCTCGCTGCGGCTGCTTGGCAACATGTTTGCCGATCACAAAGTAGTCTCGACTTTTTTCGGCATCGTGCCGCTCTTGGTGCCGGTGCCGTTTCTGATTTTGGGCGTGCTGGTGGTGATCGTGCAAACTCTGGTGTTCTGCCTGCTCACCATGGTTTACATCCAAGCTTCGCTCGCGCACGAGCACGATGAACATGAACTTGAACACGCAGACGTAGCGCATTCACACTAGGGAGGAATTACGATGACAAGGTTTTACAAGCGGTTGATTGCTGGTTCTACGCTTCTTGGCGCACTGCTGATGGCATCGTCGGCTTTCGCGCAAGCCCGCGACGCGGCGACGCTCGATCGCGACAAGTGGATCGCGCTGGCGGCCGGTCTTGGTCTCGGTTTGGCGGCGTTTGGTGGCGCGCTCGGTCAGGGTCGCGCGGCGGCCTCTGCACTCGAAGCGATTTCGCGCAACCCGGATGCGCAGCCCAAGCTGTTTACCACCATGATCATCGGCCTCGCGCTCATCGAGTCGCTGGTGATCTATTCACTGCTGATTTCGCTGCTGCTCTATTTCAAACTCTAAGGCGTGTAGCGGGCGTAAGAGCGCGCACGATCCTGGATAATCTCCGCGAGAATTGCCTCGATTTGCGCCAGCCCCAGGCGCTTGGTTGTAGAAAAATTATTTTCCGCAACCTCGTCTGAAATGCTGGGGCGGCCGAGCGCTGCGAGCGCCGCCTGACCTGCAGCGCTGCCGTCGAAAAGAATTTTTCCCGTCGGCCGTTGTGCCTTCACTTGGTCGAGCAACGAGAACCGCACCAACTGTATCGTCGGGTCGGGGGCGCGGCGAAACAGCGGCACCAGCTGCGCTGCGGTTTCGCTCGAAAACTTTCCTTGCGGATGAAATGCCGCCATCGCAAACACCCGAGTTTCTCCTCGCAGCGCGGCGACGAATTGTTCGAATTCATTTACGTCCATCGTGCAGCGCGGAAAAATTAGCAGCGCCACTTCAAACGATTGCGGTTCCGCTGCGCGAATCGCATTCCGACATAGCGCAACGTCCGGTTTCTGGTCGGGAAAAACCAAGCGATGCAGTCGCGCCTCATCAAAGCGAGCAAAGGGGCAAAGATGCAGCGCGCTGACAAATTCTTTCAAGTAGCGATCATTGATGCGAAGAACTTCGTCGGTGAAAGTGTGCTGCGGATCGCCTACGCCCACGGAATCAATGGCTGAGAAAGCGCTCGGCGTCGAGGGCGGCCATGCAGCCGGTGCCAGCCGCCGAAACCGCTTGGCGGTAGACGTGATCGGCGACATCGCCGGCAGCAAACACGCCGGGAATGTTGGTCGCGGTCTGCGCCGATTTGACACCGGCGAGTACGAGATAGCCGTTTGGGTCCATCGTGATCTGCCCGGCAAAAAGATCGGTGTTGGGCTGATGTCCAATGGCGACAAACAGCCCTTTGCAATCGACGCTCACCAGTTCGTTGGTCTTGAGATTGCGCAGCCGCACGCCTTGCACGCCGCCGCCGCGGCCGGGCTCGCCCAAAATTTCGTCGATGCCGTGCGACAACATCCACTCGATCTTGGGATTTGAGCGCGACCGATCTTGCATGATCTTGGAGGCGCGCAGCTCATCGCGGCGGTGCACCAAGGTTACGCGAGAGCACATTTTGGTCAGATAATTGGCCTCTTCCATCGCGGTGTCGCCGCCGCCGACCACCACCACTGGCTTGTCTTTGTAAAAAAAGCCGTCACAGGTGGCGCAGGCGGAAACGCCATACCCCCACAGTTTGTCTTCCGAGGGATGGCCAAGTTTCTTCGCGGTGGCGCCAGTGGCGATGATCAGCGCATCGGCAGTCACCGTCACCGCGCCCTCGACGGCGTCGACGTTGAGGGTAAACGGGCGTTTGCTGAGGTCGGCTTTGTCGACGTCGCCGGCCAAAAACTTGGTGCCGAAGCGTTCGGCCTGCGAGCGGAAATTTTCCATCAGCTCGGGACCGAGGATGCCTTTGGGAAAACCGGGATAGTTTTCGACGTCGGTGGTGGCCATCAATTGCCCACCCGGAATGCCGCCGCGGGTAATGCCTTCGATCACCAAAGGCGGCAAATCGGCACGCGCGGCGTAAATCGCCGCCGTCAGCCCCGCCGGCCCCGATCCGATGATCACAATTTTTTCGTGAATGTGTTTCATTAAGTAAACATCGGGCGTTGCCGTCCGATGCTCCTCTCAGCGCGGCATAGCCGCAACCAAATTGTAAAGCCGCTTTGCACGAGGCCGCGCTGTCGATCCGACGGGGCGTGCCGCCCCGCCCCGTCGGCAAAGCCGTCGTTCGCCCTCGCACTCGGACCATTAAGGTCCGGCTCGGGCCGAACCCCACCCCTGCTTACGG
>JAHFDU010000160.1 GCA_023248835.1 Myxococcales bacterium
CACCGAGCGCGAAACCGTCGAAAGGCAGAACGCAGATCTCTTCGATGTGGCGCAGACGCAAGTCGACGTCCGCTCCGCCCTGCACAATGCCAAAACGCAGCTGCCCTTCGCTCGACGGCGCGGCAATGCAACGACTCGCCCAGCGCGTGGTGCGTGCCATCGCCTCCAGCACAACATCGCGTGCCGCATCGCCGGGTGGGCATTGATCAAACGCCATCGCGATGTCGGAGCCGAGCACGGCTTGGATGTGCATCGACTGTTCGGGCGTGAGATTGCACAGCGCACCGTCGATCGGCGAACGAAACACCACGCCGTCTTCGCTCAATTTCGATAGCTGGGCCAGGCTGAAGACTTGAAAGCCGCCCGAATCGGTCAAAATCGGATGCGACCAGCCCATGAAACGATGCAGGCCGCCGTGCGCTGCGATCACTTCCAATCCGGGTCGCAGCCAGAGATGAAAGGTGTTGCCGAGAACAATTCGCGCGCCGAGTTTTTCGAGTTCGCTGGGCGTGGCCGCTTTGACCGTGCCATAAGTTCCGACCGGCATGAAGATCGGTGTCGGCACTTCGCCGTGCCAAACGCGTAACCGCCCGGCGCGCGCCTTGCCGCACTCGGCTTCCAGCGAAAACGTACTCACGCAGGGCGTACGAATCAAGACCGCTCACCCTGAGCGAAGCGCAGCGCAGTCGAAGGGCGCCAGCACGCGTCCTTCGCCCTTCGACGGCTCAGGAGGCTCAGGACGAGCGGCCTTAAGCTGCGATTTCCCTGCGTACTCATGTGATCAGCATCGCATCGCCGTAACTGTAAAAGCGATAGTCGCAAGCGATCGCTTCGGCATAGGCAGAAAGAACGCGCTCGCGCCCGCCGAAAGCGCTCACCAGCATCAGCAGCGTCGAGCGCGGCAAATGGAAGTTGGTCAAGAGCGCGTCGAAGCCGCGAAACACATGACCTGGCGAAATGAAAATATCGGTCGACCCGGTAGCGCCGCGTGCCGTGCCATCGACGCTGATGGTTTCGAGTGTGCGCGCGACGGTGGTGCCGACAGCTACAATAGCGCGGTGTTCCGCGCGCGCGCTTCGGATCTTTTCCGCTGTGGCTTCGGACACCACAAAACGCTCAGGGTGCATGCGATGGCTCGCAATCTCCTCGCTGCGAACCGGCGAAAACGTGCCCGGGCCGACGTGCAGCGTGATCGATGCAATCTCAATCTCAACCTGGCGCAGCGCCGCCACCAGCGCGGGCGTGAAATGCAGACCCGCGGTTGGCGCCGCCACTGCTCCAGGCGCTTCGGCAAACAGTGTCTGATAACGATCCGCGTCCGCTTTTTCGACTGGGCGTTCAATGTAAGGCGGCAGCGGCACTTGTCCTGCGCGCTGCAAAAACGCCAACAAACCCTCCTCACTCGTTGCAAAATCAACGATCACGAATTCGTCGACAGTTTCCACCACGTCTACTCCGAAAGAGGCATCGATTTCGAGCCGGCCGCGACGAAACGGCTTCGACGCGCGACCAAGGCAGCGCCAGCGCTGGCGAGTCGCAGACCCTGCTATTTTTTCCACCAACAACAGCTCTACCTGCCCACCGGTCGGTTTGCGCGCAAATAGCCGCGCCGGAATCACTTTTGTATCATTGACAATGATCAGCGCTCGCGGCGGCAACAGCGACGGCAAATCGCTGACGCGATGGTGGGCCAACGCCCCCTTTTTCGGCACCAACATGAGCCGCGCCTGATCGCGTTCGGCAAGCGGGGTCTGGGCAATGCGCTCTTTGGGCAAAACAAAATCAAAATCGGAGGTCCGCAACATTTTTCAAGATCCAGTGCTAAAAAGAGGAATGCGATTCCTGTTCTTTGTTGTGGCTGTTTCTAGCCTATTTTCGGCCGGCGCCCGAGCACAAACTGCAAAGAGCGCTGCCATCCTCGCCGGCGCCGAAACGCGCATCGCCAGTAAAACATTGCAGGCGACGCTGTTTGCCGACGGACAGTTGATCCTCGGCGACGAGCGCGGAAATCATTCCACCAAGATCGGCGTCGCCGGGGCGCGCTCCGCCAGTTTGCGTTTCGTTCACGTGGAGAAACAAGATTTCATCCATCTGCGCTTCGGGCGAACTCAAGCCGCCCTGCTTCTGCAAGACAAGGATGGCGGATTTTCTGTCGAAGAGATAGCCCGCGAAAACACCGGAGCCGAGGGCGATGGCGAGCGCTCGATTGAGTGGAATTTTGATTCGAATGGTCTTATGCGCTACCAAACCTCTCCGTCGCTCGACCGCTGCGACGGTGAAAACAAACTCCTACCCGAACGCTTCGATTTTTCGGCGCGACAATTTCGCCGCGTCGCCCTGCCAGTGCCCTTGGGCGGAACGCGACTGCGACCAAGCGCCTCCGTGCCGCCGGACCGCCCGCCGCTGTTTCACATGGTCGCTGCCTCGACTGCCGCAGGCGATGAAGGGCGCGCCGATCGCATCGCCGCGCCACGCGAACTCGAAGACAGCGATCTCGACACCACTTGGCAGTCCGGTCCATTGGTCGGCCAGTGGGTCACTGCCCGCACACCGGCCAAACGCCCACTGCGGCTGTTGCGCATCGTCCCGGGCCCGACGCCGCCGCGCGAACTCATCATCCTCAGCGGCAACGGCGATCGATATCGCGTGACATTTTTCCCAAGTGAAAAGCCGCTGCTGTTTTCTCTACCAGAGAAAGCGGCCGCCTGCGTTTCATTCGTCGTCGCCGAAACAGCCGCTGAGCCGGCGCAAACGTCGCTGGCTGAAATTGCGATTTTTTCCGACGCCGACTACATCCCGCTGGCAAACTTGGCGATTGAATTGGCCACCGGCGACAACTCATGGGCCAAAGCGCCGCTCATCGCCGGGGGAAAACCCGCAGCGCAAGCGATCATCGCCCTGTGGCCGCGCAGCAACGATGAACAAAAACTGCGTCTGGGCGACGCGCTCAGTTCAATCTCCGCGCCCGACATCACTTCGGAGCTCGCCTCTGCGCTGGCGACGGCACCAGAAAAAGCGCGACCGGCGCTGTTGCAAGCACTCGAGCGGCGCGGCGATGCCGCCATTGCTGCCGCGCTTCAGGTCGCCGCCGATGAAACCTTGCTCGTCGAAAATCGCGCCGCCGCAATCGATCTCAGCGGCAAGCTTCTCGAGCACTCAAAACACCAAGATGCAAATATCGATGGACTGTCAGGCAGCGCTGGGCGCGGTCCAGTAGAGCTGCGTGCGGCGACCCTGCGTGCGCTCAAGCAGATCTCTCATGGCGCACAATATCGTCAACAGCTCGAGTTGGCGATCACCAAGTTAAGCGCGCATTCACTGACCACCGACGCTCGGCGAGCGCTCGCTGATCTCTGTCTTGCAATCGCAGCCTACAGTGGGCCGCAGCTGCTCGAGGCCGCCTGGGCACGCGCCCGCGACGACGGCGATTTCGATCTGCGTTTTGCGCTTCTGCGAGCGCTCGGCGACAGCAAGCACAATTTTGAACCGGTTTTTTCGGAGGTGATCGCGCATGATCCCGACGAGGTGTTGCGCTGGGTCGCAACCGAGGCGGCGCACGACGAGACGACCTTGCTCAATGCGGCGCGTGATCGCGATCCGAGAACACGCCGGGCGGCCGTGCAGAAATTGGCGACGCTGAACAGCGACGGCAGTGAAAGAGAGCTAAGGCAAGCGCTGAAAAGCGATCGGTGGCCGATGGTGCGAAGTGAAGCCGCCGCTGCTCTCGGTCATCGCTGCCTGAATGCCAGCACCGGCGCAAAAGCCCATATCGCAACCGCGCTGGCGGAAGTTTTTCGCTACGGACGCGGGTCTGAAAGCGTCCAGCTGGCTTCGATCGAAAGTTATTCTCACTGCAGCCAAAACTCGGAGCCGATTGAACAGGCACTCTTGCTAGAGAGTGCGCCGCTTTCGTTGCGTGAACTGGCCACCGCTTTACTCGCCCGTCGCTCTACCGGATCGCCAGCGCTCCTTTCCACAGCCCGAAGACTTCTGGCCGCGCCTACGCAAGATGAAAGCTGGTGGCGCTTGGTCGCCAGCTGCGTGCGCGCGCTCGGTCACACTCAAAACCGATCTGACGCTGTACTCGAAGTACTCTCCTCCGCGCTCGACTGCCCGGTCTCTGCAGTGATTCGAGTGGCCGCGCTTGACGCCGTGGCCGAGCTTTGTCCCGACGGCGCCAGCGCCGCATTCAAGCGCGGCAGCGCCGCCATCGGAGCTCGCCGTTGCCCCAAATAAACTATTTTGCTTTTAGACGGGCGAGCGCTGCTCGCAGCGCTTCGTGGGCGGGTTCGATCTCAAGTCCGCGTTCGTACATCGCCACCGCTTTGGGCGTTTCGTTCGAACGCTCGTGAATTTCGCCAAGACAAAAATAGACTTCTGCTTTGTTGACGCCGCTCGAAGCGTCGAGATTTTGCAGCAACAGCGCGCGGTACATGCGCCGCGCCTTTTCGAGGTCTCCCTCTTCGAGATGCAGGCGGCCAAGCGCGACCAGCGTCGGTGGAAACACCGGGTCGGCCTGGTAGGCGGCGCCAAAGGCTGCGACGGCGCGCGGCCGATCTCCAACTTCGAGCGCTATCGCGCCAATCCGCGTCTGCAGTCGGCCAATCTCTTTCGGCCGCCTTCCCTTCTGCGCCGCCAGCCACTCGTACAGCGTCAGCGCTTCGTCGAAATGGCGATTGGCAAACGCCAAGTCGGCGAGCCGCTCTTTGAGCACGACTGGGCTCGGGGCGCCCTCGAGGCCACTGTCGGGTAGCTCGCGATTCGCCGTAGCCAACAGCTGCAATGCCCGTGGCGCGTCATGCAACTTTTCAAAACAGAGGTCCGCGCACTCGGAAAGCAATGCGATGCGGGCCCCTCCGCTCGCTTGCGCCGCTTTGCTCTCGATGAGCACGCTGAGCCGAGCAAAATCCTCGCGTTGTCGCGCGTCCTCTTCAAGTGCCTGCAGCGCCTGAGTGTGGCCTGGATCGAGCGTCCACGCCTGCTCGTAGAATGGCAGCGCTGCGTCTTCTCCCGCTTCAAGCGCGGCCAGGCGCCCCATGCGGAAATAGAGGTTGGCCTGTTCCGCCTGGGTGGTACACAGGGGCAGCGCTCGCTCGAGCAGCAGGCGCGCCTCGCCGAGCTCGTTTTCCTCTTCCAAGATGCGCGCCAACCCAAGCAGCGCACCGCCGCTCTTCGGATCGCGCTCTAGGACGCGCAGCCAAAGCTCGCGCGCACCACTTGGATTCTGCAGCTGCGTCTCCCACACTTCCGCAGTTCGCATCAGCAGTGCGAGCTCGCCGGCTGCATCGGCACGCTGCTGCGCTCTTTTGCAACGAGTCGTCAGTAGATCGACCAGATCGTGCCAGCGCTCGGAACGCTCATAAATGGACTCCAGTTGGTCCAGCGCCCATTCGTTTTCGGAATCGGTCGACAGCAGATCATTGAGGTAACCGATCGCGTCCTCGAGCGTATTTGCTTCCAGCGCCCACTCCACCAGGCGTCTCGTCACTGCCAGCCGGGCGGAACCCGACGCAATCTCGAGCTGCCGCGTCAGCGCCTCGCGAACCGAATCGCGCTCGCCGCGCTGTCGCTCTATCCGCTCGAGTGCCTCGAGCGGTGCCATCGAGGTCGGCGCTAGATCCGCAGCCTCCCGGTAACTGTCCGCGGCGTGTCCCAGTTCGCCGGCTTCCACCCAGAGCTGGGCAATCTCGAATTTGATCTCGAGCTGCAACTCCGTACTCGACGACAGGCGCGCTTTGCGTTCATAGAGTTCGACACGCTCGCTCGGAGCGTGGTTCCGCGAGATCGCCAAGTCGCTTAAGAACCACAACAGCGCATCGATCGCCTGCAGATCACTTTCGTCGACGGCGAGAACCTGGCGCAGTGCCGCCACCGCCAATTCTTTGTCGCCTAGATCATTGGCAGCTCGAGCCGCCACCTCGCGGTACAACTCTTTCTTGGCTGGTTCGTCGAGTTCGATGTCGGCACGCGCGAGCAATATCGGCACCAGCAGCGGAGTCGATTTGCGGCGCCGGTAGATACCCTCGAGCAGATGCAACGTCTCGCTGCGCCCGGCGAAATCCGTCGATTGAAGCACCGGCTGCAGACAGGCTTCGGCGTGAAGTTCGTCTCCCGCAAGCAGCCACTGCTTGGCGGCTCGCACCTTGAGCGTCGGAACATCTTGGCAATCGGGTCGTTCGCTCAGCCGCTCAAACAGCGCCGCCACGTCGGTCGACTCTTGCGCCATCGCCGCCAGCCGCTCGACTTCATCGCAGAGCCGTTCGTCGTTGGGTTCGAGTTCAAGCGCGGCGGAAAGCGACAAAAGCGCCGCGACCTCATCGCCGAGGGATTCTGACAGCTCGGCGCTGCGTCTATGCAGAGCGCTGCGCTCCGCTACAGACGCATTGTGCAAACGCAATTCCGTCAACTCGCGCAGCTTGGTGAGGTTGTGTTCACTCTCATAAAGTGGCTCAAGCACGGACAGAGCAGCATCGATCTCGCTCGGCGCAGATCGTGCCACTTCCTCGAGTGAGGCCCTGGCTTGCGCATCTTGCGGCGCGCGTTCGAGCGCCGCCTGAAATGCAACGCGCGCAGCCGCCGCTCGCCCAAGCTCTCGCAGGCGCAACTGCCCCAGTTGGCAGAAACGCTGGGCTTGGGTCTGCTCGTCGCGGGTCGCCTCAGCAGTCCGTTCGAGCACTGGATCAAATTCGTCAAGCCGACCCCGTCGACGCTGCAATCGCTCGAGAGCTATGAGCGCTTCACTCTGCGCTCCATCCTCGGTAGCGCACTCAAGTGCCCGCGCAAACGCGAGGACCGCCGCGTCGTCATCGCCGATCGCCTCGCAGCCAGCGCCGAGCTTCTTGGCAACGACGTGGCTGACGCTCGGCTCGAGTGTCGCATCGAGCAGCTCTTTGAACAGAGTCACCAGCTGGCGCTCTAATCCGCTACGGCTCAATCGCTCGAGTTCAGCCACGGTTGCAGGATCGTATTGCTCTAGCACCGATCGGCGCTGCGCCAAAAAAGCCGCCTGAACGTCGCCGCGCGACTCCTCAAGCGTAGCAATGCGCCGAAACAGCTCCAACCGCTCCGGTCGTTCCAATTCGCTTTGCAAACGCAGCTCTGAAAGGCGCACCAGCGCGCCGCGATCGTCGACGCCGTCGTAAAAAAGTTCGAGCACCGCGATCGCTGGACGGGCTAGGTCCACATCCTCGAGGTGAGCCAGTCGCTCGAGCGCATCGCGGGCGCCGGCGCGCACGTCAGCGAGCTCCGGATCGCGCGCTTTGCCAAGACCGGTTTGCGTCAAAATGTTGCGATAGCGATCGAGCGCGGTTTCACGCTCCCCAATCTTTTCCTCGAATACGAGTGCAGCTTGCATGGCTGTGGCTAAAGAATCGTGCAGCGACAAGCCTGGAACGGCTGAGAGTATATCGAGCATCTCTACCCGCGAGACCGAGTCCGATTCCTCGGCGTACAGCCGCGCCAGATGTCGCAACACCCGCTCGTCGCTCGGCACATCGGCAAGCATCTCGCGATAGACTTCGATGGCGCGGGCTCGCTCTCCCAGTTTTTGTTCATACACCTCGGCGAGCGCCCGACTCCGCTCGAGCCTCTCTTCGCCGGTGGTCGACATGCCGTTCAGCCGCACGACAACGTTCGCCCAATCGGCGTGCGCGCCGCGCGTATGGAACAGCGCCGCCAACGCCTCGAGCGCCTCGCGGTTCTGATCTTCCAGGCCGAGCACCCGCTGCCACAACCCTTCGGCCCGGCCGTTCTCACCTAGGTTCATCGCCAACCGGGCAGCGCGCGCAAAAAGCTCGCGCTGGGCCGACGGATCGGCGGTCCGTTCGCTATGCTGTTCAAGCGTCAGCAAGAGTTCCGGCAACCGCTGCTCAAGTTCAAGCAGCCGTTCACGTTCAACCCACGCGCGCTCTAGATCAGGTAACCGCTCGGTCAGCCTCTCAAAGCAAACAATCGCGCGACTCCTGTCGTCGAGTTGGCGCTCGACCACCTCGCCCAGCCGCGACAGCACTCGCTCGTACAGTTCGTCGTCGAGCACGCTGTCCGCCACCGACGCCAGCAGGGTCGCCAACTCCGACCACATCTGATATTCACCGGCGACGTCCCGCGCCCACTCATAATAGGCCACTTCCGCCACCCGATCGGCAGCCGCGAGCACTTCACGCAGCGCACGGCCAAGCGCACGAAACGCTCGTTTGCCGTCCTTGCCACGCTCCTCGTGCAGACGCGCAATTTCGGAGAGCAGCTGCAATCGCTCGCTGAGATCTTCTGCCGCACCTAGTTTAGCTTCAAGCACCACCACCAATTTCTGCCACGCGTCACGACTGCGATAAATCGGCTCAAGGAAACGTGCCACCGTCAGCGTATGCTCGGCATCGACGATGCGCTCTTCAAGCGCGGTGAGTGCCTCGACGTTGTCCGGATCGGCGGTGAGCACCTCTTGGAAAAGCATTAACGCCTGCGCGCGATCACGCAGCTTGTCGTCGGAGAGACGCCCCAATCGCAATTTGATCGCCAGCGCCGCCGCACCAGTTGCGTGTTCAAGTT
>JAHFDU010000161.1:0-2468 GCA_023248835.1 Myxococcales bacterium
TGGCGCTCCCGTCAACAGCCATGCGATCTCCGGCCAGTTCTCCGCGCGGTCGAGCGGCCTAGGCATCGGCTGTCGAAATGTCCTCATCAACGGTACCAACCCTTTTGCCGGCGCCTTTTTCAGCGGCCTCATCGACGAGGTTTCGCTCTACAGCCGCGCCCTCTCAGCGACCGAGATTCTCAACTATTACAACGCCAGTAAGTAAACTGCGCGCAACTCGTTAGCAGTCGTAGTAGAGCGCAAATTCGAGCGGCACCGGGCGCAACCGCACCGGGTCGACTTCGTTCTCGCGCTTCCAGTCGAGCCAAGTGTCGATGAGATCCGGCGTGAACACGTCTCCCTTGAGAAGATAAGCATGATCTTCGCGCAGCGCGCGCAACGCTTCGTCGAGGGAATTGGGCACCGACGGCACCTCTTTGAGCTCCTCCGGAGACAGCGCATAAATGTCTTTGTCGAGCGGATCGCCAGGATGAATGCGCTTCTCGATGCCGTCGAGTCCGGCCAGCATCATCGCCGCAAATCCAAGGTAGGGATTGCACGACGGATCGGGGGTACGGAATTCGATGCGTTTGGCTTTGGGCGATGCCGAAAACATCGGGATACGAATCGCCGCCGAGCGATTTCTCGACGAGTAGGCCAAATTGACCGGCGCCTCAAACCCGGGCGTAAGACGACGGTAAGAATTGGTCGACGGATTGGTCAGCGCACAAATCGACTTGGCGTGCTTGATGATGCCGCCGATGTAATACAGCGCCAACTCCGACAAGCCAGCGTAGCCGTCGCCCGGGAACAGCGGTTTTTCGCCCTTCCACAACGACTGATGGCAGTGCATGCCCGAACCGTTGTCGCCATAGAGTGGTTTGGGCATAAACGTCGCCGTCTTGCCATTGCGGCGCGCGACGTTTTTCACCACGTACTTAAACCAGCACAGCGTGTCGGCCATTTGCAAAAGCGGCATGAAGCGCATGTCGATTTCGCACTGACCGCCGGTCGCCACTTCGTGGTGCGCGGTCTCGACGTAGATGCCGAGATCGACAAGCGTGGTCACCATTTCCGCGCGCAGATTGACCAGCGAATCGGTCGGCGCTACTGGGAAGTAGCCGCCCTTGTAGTTCGGTTTGTAGCCGAGGTTGGGAAATTCTTCGCGGCCCGAGTTCCAGCGCCCTTCGGACGAGTCGACATAAAAATAGGAATGGTTCTGCTGCGAGTCGTAACGAATGTCGTCGAACACAAAGAATTCCGCTTCCGGCCCGAAATAGCAGACGTCGGCGATACCAGTCGACTTCAAATATTTTTCAGCCTTGCGCGCGATGTTGCGCGGATCACGCGAGTAAGGTTCGCGCGTGATCGGATCATAGACATTGCAAATCAGCGACAGCGTCGGCGTCTGCGTAAACGGATCCATGCGCACCGTCGTCGGATCGGGAATCAGCAGCATGTCCGACGCATTGATCGGCTGCCAACCACGGATGGAAGATCCGTCGAGACCGAAGCCCTCTTCGAACGAGTCCTCTTTGAGCTGCGCAATCGTCACCGTAGTGTGTTGCCAAATTCCCGGCAGATCGATGAACTTCAGGTCGACCAGTCTGGCGCCATGCTTTTCTGCGTATTTTAGAACATCGCTCGGGGTCATCTAGTCTCCTATTGGATGCAAACGGGACACGTCTGCGTTTTTTCGACTGGGCTTGAACAATCCGCGGGAAAAACGCAAGACATGTCCCATTCAGATTGCGTCCTCGCCACGCTCGCCGGTGCGGATACGCAACACCTCGTCGACCGGAGTAACAAAAATCTTGCCGTCGCCGATACGACCGGTCTTGGCAGCGACGGAAATGGTCTCGATCACTTGGTGCACCAGATCATCTTTGACAATGATCTCAAGTTTCACTTTGGGAACGAAGTCGACGACGTAAGCGCTGCCGCGGTAGACCTCTTTTTTTCCGCCGGTACGGCCAAAGCCTTTGACTTCGGTCACGGTCATGCCTTGGACGCCGATTTCCGAGAGCGCCTCTTTGACTTCGTCGAGCTTGAACGGCTTGATGATCGCTTCGACCTTTTTCACTTCCGGCCTCCAGCTGCAGTTTGGCGTGCCGCATGTTTCGACACCGTTTCGCGGCCGTAAACTTAACGAAAATTTCGCGCGATGGGAAGGGCCACAAAGCGGGATAAACGGGAGGGGCGTTGTCTGGAGTCCCGATTGATTTCAGAGTAATCTGCCGCCATGGAACCTCCTCGGGTAGTAGCGCCCCAAAAAACTGGCGCACTGGCCATCGTCGCGCAATACAAGAAATCCGGCGCGGAGTGGCCCGACGTGATCAGCGTCTGGACCAATTTTCCGATCGGCGGCGAACCGGTCGCGACCTATTTCTTGGCGATTGATCTCGGCGTCAAAGGCATGCGAAAACGCAAACGAGCATGAGCGATCTTGCCGGCAAGACGGTGCTCATTACCGGCGCGACCAGTGGCAT
>JAHFDU010000161.1:2478-8541 GCA_023248835.1 Myxococcales bacterium
CACCGCGACCGAACTTGGCCGGCGCGGCGCCAAAATATTTCTCGCTTGTCGTTCGGAAGAAAAAACTCAGGCGGTGCTCGACGACATCCGCGGCCCGGGCGGCAGCGCCGAATTTTTGCCGCTCGATCTCGGCGATCTTGCGAACGTCAAACGATGCGCTGAGTTGTTCTTGGCAAAAAACCAGCGACTCGACGTGCTGGTAAACAATGCGGGTCTCGCGGGCTCGCATGGCCTTACCAAAGATGGTTTTGAATTGGCGTTCGGCACCAACTACCTCGGCCCATTCTTGCTGACGCTGCTTTTGCTGCCCCGGCTGCGCGCCTCCGCCCCTGCCCGCATCGTCAACGTCTCGAGCGACGCCCATTATCGCGAAAAGACGATCGACTTCGCCGCGCTGCAGCGCCCAACCGCGAGCCGTTTTGCTTTTCCGGAATACTCGGTCAGCAAGCTGTGCAATGTGCTGTTCACCAAAGAGCTGGCGCGTGGCCGTGCCGGCGCCGGCGTGCATTCCTATGCACTTAACCCCGGCGTCGTCGCCAGCGACATCTGGCGCCAGGTACCGTGGCCGTTTCGCTTCCTTGGCAAACTGTTCATGGTTTCCAACCAGGAGGGCGCCGAAACATCGCTCTATTGCGCCACCTCTGCAGCGATCGCGGAGCATGACGGGCGCTACTACGACCAGTGCCGCGAGAAGCGGTCGAGCAAATGGTCCGACGACCCAGCGCTCGCGCGGCAGCTGTGGGAAAAAAGCGAACAGTGGGTCGCAAGTTATCTACGGGAATGACGCTTCAGAGGGAACCGTGAAACCGCTCGAACGCAGGGTGGCGATCGGTAGCAAATTGAAGTTGCTCGTCGAGGTTGAACTGGCGGGGCGATCGTTGGTCATGCCGCCCATTTGCGAGCTGTAGTTGAACGCAGCGAACGAGCTTGAATAGTTGCAGCTGTTGACCACGGCGTAGGTGATTTTCTCACTCGCCACCGTCCACTGACCGGCGTCGCCACGCGTCATCGTTTGCGATTGCACGTAGGGCTTGGCGGTCGACAAGTGATCTTGGTGCTGTATGGCTCCACCCGGCCCAGCCCAGTTGCACACCATGCCTTGGATGGTTCCGATCGGCGCAGTGGTGTCGTCCACCGACTTGCCAAAGCCAAAGTAGCTGGTGCCGGTCTGCACCGCATGGTCGGTCGCGATCGAAACGTTGAACACGCGCGAGGCACCATCCATCGCGCCGGCCTGCCACGCATAGGCGTAGTTGCCGTCGAGAGTCATCGGATCAAACGAGAACTGACCGTGGTTGAAGTTGCCCGCCCAGCCGTGCGTACCACCGGTGGAGCGCGACACCGCGTAGCTCGAATCGAGCGCGCCAGAGCTGCCGCAATATTCGGCGTGATCGAGTTCGAGTGTCATCCGATCCGACGCGATGTTGTAGGTGATGCGCCCGGCGAGCAGCACACCGGTCTCGGCTGCGTGCGGCATCGGCGGTCCCATCCCGTCGGGCGGCGGGCCGAGAAATCCATCTGGCGGCGGACCCATCATGCCGTCGGGAGGATGCGGCGGACCCATCATTCCATCCGGTGGTGGGCCCATTCCCATCATTCCGTCCGGGGCAGGTCCTATGTTCATGTCTCTACAATTGAACGCCTGCGCCGAAGCGTTGTAGATCTCGTAGGCAGTGACCACTTTTTCGATCGTCCCGTCGCTCAAGTACTGCACCACCGTGTGTACCGGATAGGCCTCCGTGCCGGCCATCGTAGCCAAAGTGAAAGTGCCAGTCACATTGTAGGTGTAGATCGAATTGCCGTTGGCGCTCGAAGCAGTCACTGTCGCCGCAGTGGCACTCAGCGTAGTGGTCCCCTTGGTGAAACCCCAGGCGGTCAAATGGCTCGAGTCGAGCGTGGTGGTGCTCCCGGCGGCCGGCAGCCCGAGGTCTGAATTGCGTTCGTAGCAATTGAGTGAAGCACCGACCAGGTTGGTCAACTGCGCATAGCTAGCATATTGCTCGATGAGTCCGTTGAGCTCGGCCGCGGAGCAGGCGTCGCCGCCAGTGCCATCTGTACTGTTCCACAGGCCGGTGTCTCCGCCCGGCAGACTCGATTGCCCACTGCCATCGGGATGGGTGCCGCCGAGGTTGATATTCGGACCGTAACAGTCAGGCGGTCCCATGTTGGGAAGGGTCAAGCTGAAACCGCAGCCGGCTACTGTCGTCGCGCTGAGAATTGCGTCGAGCTGCGCTTTGCGTTCGGCGTAACTCTGGCCGTAGTTTCGTCCATTGGCGCCAAACGCCTGGGTCGAGGGTTTGGAAAAAGGCGAACTGAAGGCCGCGGCTCCCGAGTAGCCGGTCTTGGCTCCCCCCGCTGCCCCGCCGCCGGACGATCCGGCGCTGCAGCTGCAGACCAAAACGACAATCATGGCTCTGACGATTTCTGTACGCACGTCACCCTCCATTTGCACGTAATTACATTGCTAAAACAATTCATTTTATCTCATTTTAATACCCCTTGACCATTGCTTTAATTAACAAAACAGGGAGTCCTCCTCGGGCTGCGTGGTATGGTATGAACAGGTGCGACGGTTCCGTACAAAGGCGAAGTCCTATTTCATTGCCTCGGTGCTCGGGCTTTGGGTTGCCTACAGCGGCGCCTATCTTTTTTTCAGCGGCGACCACCTCGGCCAATTCATCTCGAATGCCGTCACCAAGAGCGTGCGCGGGACTTTTCACCTGGGCAGCGTTCGCTTTGGCTATTGGAATGGTCTGCGCGCTCTGTTCACAAATGGAGAAATCGCCGCTGAAGGGATCGATTTCGAACTACTTGATCCGGACGGCGATCCAGTGCTCAAAGTTCCGCACGCCAACGCCCATGTGAAATTCTGGCCGCTGCTCTATTCGCTAGGCAAATACGGACTGACTTGGCGTTTCAATTTGACGCTCGATTTCGCTGACGGCGACATCGACTCGGCCTGGGCGCTGATCACGCCAACGTTGACATCGCTGCGCCAGGGCAACGAGGAGGTCAACATCGTCGCTGCAATGGCGCCGCGCGATCCGACGCCCGCTCCGTCCGGGAGTCTGTTTACCATTCGTACCGGGCAGGTACAGCTTCACAAGGTCGAATTCGGTCTGCGCTTTCCGACCAAGCGCGATGGAACTGGCGGCTGGCGCGGCGGGTTCAGCGACGCCGAGGCCAGCGCCCATCTGTCCTACACCACGGCGAAAATGAGCGATCGGGCGCCAGATTTTCATTTCCAAGTCGGGCCCCTCCGTGCGCCGCACGGAGAGTTGGTGCTCGGTACCATTCACTTGCCGCTGACCGATCTCGCGGTCGAACACTTCGGACCAGAGCAAGCACCGGAGAATTTCTCGTTTGCGGGACGCACCGTTTCCGACGGCGCGATGGTGTGGGCAAGCGGCGAATTGCGCAATCTCTACCGTACGCCAGAGATCGCCCTGGCACTGCGAGTCGAACGCGGCGCCGGCCTGCTCGCTAAGCTGCCGCCTCCGGTGGGACTGTGGCTCGGCGGTGACGCCAACGCGAGCGTCTCTTTCTCTGGCCCCTTTGCCAAGGTCGCGCTCACCGGCACTTTTGCTGGCGTTTCCAGTCGTGTGCGTGATCTACCGGCACGCGCAGTCGCAGCCAGCCTGCGCCTGGCAGAGGGAAAACTCCACCTCGGAGGATTGCACGGCGAGTTCGCATCTGGGCAAGCGACGGGAGACTTGGACGTCGATTTCGCGCGCTCAAGCTGGCGCACGCATCTCAAGCTGAGCGACGTCAATCCAAACGAAGTGGGACTGCTCGGCCGCGTCGCCAGCCGCGAGCTTGCAGGCTCGCTGCGTGGCGAGGTCAGCTTGAGTGGCAACTTCGCCGAGGGTTCGAACCGCACGCGCATTCAGGTCGCCGGCGTGACCTTGGTGCGCAGCCGCGTCGATCGCTTGCCCGACCGGGTCTCGCTTTCGGGCGCAGTCGAAATCACACCAACGGCGATCACGCTGCAGTCGGTGCGCGCCAGCGGTGACGGCTTCTCGGTGCAATCCAGTGGGACCATCGAACCCAAAAGTGAAAAAATGGAGGCCGATCTGATCCTCGACTCCTTTTCGGGCAGTGGGTGGATTCGTCGACTGGCTCCACCTTGGCTCGGGCTGGCTGCGCTTCACGGCGTCGCCCGCTTGCACGGCCGGCTGTCGAGCCCTGCACTCGAGCTTGATCTTCTGGTTTCCCAACTCGGCGTCTTCGGTCGCTATTTCGAGCGACTGTCGGCCAAGGTGACCGTCGACGGCGACAGCGGCAATCTCCATCTCGAGGACATCAACGCCAGCGGGCTCGGCGGCAGCGCATCGGGCCGCGCCCAGATCGGTCTCTTCGCACCCCACAAGATCGACAAGGCCGTCCCCGATCCACAGCTCGGCGCCAGCCTGACGCTGCGCGATCTGCGGTTGGTTTCCCTCACGCAGTGGCCGGTGATCGACGGAAAAATGAGTGCGACGCTCGACGTTTCCGGCACCCTGCACCATCCTACCGGTGGTTTCCATCTCTGGATTCCGCACGCCAGCATCGACGGTGATCTGTGGAAAGACGGCGAGGTAGATGTGGTGCTGACGCCCGAAGGCGGCACTTTTCAGCGCATTCACATCATGCGGATTGCCGGCGGTGCACTCGACTCCGAAGGCGGCAAGTTTGACTGGAATGGCAACCTCAACATCCACCTGTCGCCCCACGACCTCTCGCTGCTGGCGATTCCGGGTCTCAAAGAAAACGCGATTCCGATCGCCGGCAGCCTCTCAGGCAATCTCACCGTCGACGGCGCAATCACCGCCCCGCATCTCGCCGGCGATGTGTCGCTGACCAACTTTCGCTTCGGCGACGTAGTATTTGGCGACGGAATTGCCCGCTTGACGCGCGACGTGGTGACAGACTCACCCTTCGATCACGTGCGCGGATCTTTTTTTGGCGATCAAGTTCTCGTCGAAGGCACCGTCTCGCTCTCAAAGCTCACCGCTGCGCTGCACATTCGCTTTCGCGATCTGCCACTCGAAAGGTTCATTCCGGAACTGTCGCACTTGGCGGAGATCAAAGCCCGCGCCTCCGGTGAGATCGATTTGGTCGCCAGCGCACGCGGCGTCGAAACGCTGCAAGGCAAGATCACCAAACTAGAATTTTCCACCGCTCGGGTGGATGAAGACGGTAAGCAGCAGCAACTGGTCTATCGAAACACTGAACCGGTGCTGCTCGGCAACTGGAACAGTCAGAAGATCAGCGTCCATATCGCGCGCGCTCAATTTGTCAGCAATCTCGGCGATCGATTCTGGATCGAGGGCGTGGCCGGTACACAGGGGAGCGATGTACAGGTCATTGGTCAACTACAACTCGGCCTGATCGAACAGCTATTTCCGCTTCATGCGGAAGGGGACATCGATGTCAACTTGCGCGTTGTCGGCGACAGCGACTGCCTGCGGCCAGTCGGCACGCTGACGCTGGGAAAAAACATTCGTCTTGGGCGACACGGCATCGAACCGCAGCTGGCGATAAGAGGCGGAAAATTGATCGCCGACGCCAAACAGGTGAAGCTGCAGGAGCTGAATGTCGAGCTCGATGGCGCCAAGGCCATCGTAGCGGGCGTCATCGAACAGCAGTGCCTAGAGCACATCGGCAGCCTTCACGCCAATGTGAGCGGTGAACTCTCGCCCAAGCTGTTGTCGCTGCTGATCAACGAACGAGTGGCAGACGCCGGTGGGCGAGTCGGAGTTGACCTGCATTTCGACGGCAACTACCCCGATTTCGCAGTGCAGGGGCATGCCGAGTTCCATGACGCCGCAGTCGAATTGCAACGCATCGACAAGCAGCTGGTGTTAAGGCGCGGCACCGTCGACTTGACCGGCAATCGGATCACCATTGGCTGTCCACAGTCGAACGTGCTGGCGGGGTGCAAGAAGCTTGAGGGCACGTTTGACGATGGGCCGATTTGGATACAGGGCACCGCCGATCTCCGCCCCGACTGGCTCGGGCGCGGCGATCTGTTGCCGCGTCGCATCGAACGGATCGACATCGGCGGCAAAGAGCTAAGTTACG
>JAHFDU010000162.1 GCA_023248835.1 Myxococcales bacterium
ATTCGCTTGACATGTAAAGTCAAATAAAGTAAAAACAGACGTATGTATTTAGGTGTACATCCCGAAAAGTTTCACAACGATGAAGTTTCATGCTTTAATGCTGCCGAGGCCAACTTGGGACGACCAATGACACGCAAGCCGAAGGCAGGTGAGCAGCAGCATTTCAGCATCACCCTCGATGGTGCGTTGATGCTCGCACTCGACGACATGGCGGAGCAGATGTCGCGGGAGCGGCCAGGGCTGACGCTGACGCGCACCGACGTTGTCCGGGTGGCGCTACATGAGTGGTTGGCGGAGCGAAAGAAAGAGCACAAGCGGTAGCGCTGCTTCCCCCCTAGCGGTGCGGCAAGCGGCGGTGCAATAGGCAGGATCCTTAGCTTCGCGAAGCAGCGACAGAAGGTGCAGCATGGCCAGTGTAGTCAGACGATTTGCTCGCAAACGAATTGGCACAGACGCGCAGGGAAAGCCGATCTGGAAGCGGACCGGACAGGTCCTCTATTACGGCAAGTATCGTGAGCGCGATGGCAAGTGGCGCATGGCACCGACGCATCAGCCGACACGTGCGCTAGCCAAGCGCTGGATCGATGCTGTCGAATCGCGCGTTGCTCAGGGCAAGGTAGGAATTGAACTGCCCTGCACTGGCGGAACGTTTGAAAAAAATATGGGCCAAGACGTGTTCCAAATTGGAATTGAAAATGACCTTCTACGAAGCGACTCGACACAGCTTCGTCTCGCGCAGCTTGGAGCTCGGCGCTGCCCTCGATGAAGTAAGCGTTGCGGTTGGGCACTCCTCACCTGCAGTGACCCAGCGCTACTACAACCATTTTGTGCGGCGCACGTTTTCGAACACCCTCCGTAAGGGCCTTGGAACAGCGATGCGTCTGGTTGGTGGGGAGGTAATTCCCATCCATTCAGGTGCACCAATGGTGCACCACGCCAAGTCCACGCCGGTCGAATTAGATGACACCACTGTGCCGTCGGAGATTCAGGAATCTGTCGAATTGAAGTAACGTTCCAAAGACTTGCGTCCACTGCTGTCCAATGCCCATTCCCCCCGAGTAGACAGTGACTTGGCCTGTCACGCCGGAGGCCGCGGGTTCAAGTCCCGTCCACCCCGCAAAAAGACGAAGGCCGGAGATCACTAAGATCTCTGGCCTTTTTCTTTTTATCTAGGACAAGATAGGCCGGTCAGCCCGGTGAAGGGGTCGGTCCCGAGGTCATCACGCCCAGGCTTCTTGCGATGGTTGTAGGAAGAGTTCGCGGTTGCGAGCTGCTCGTCCAGGCCGACCTTGCCGTGGAAGTCGGGCGAGTTGGAGAGTGGAACAGCAGCCAGGTTGCCGACCTGATTCACCGAGAGCCCGTTGGCCGAGACCTCGGAGAACCACGACTGGGCGCGGACGACGTTGGCGAAGCGAACCTCTTCGATCAGTCCGGTGAAGGTGTCGTTCGCGCTCACCTTCCCACCGATCGTCCATGGCCCATGCGTCCCGTAGTCGATGCTCCCAGACTGGGCCAGCGAGGCTACCTGGACTCCGTTCACGTAGAGGCGGAGCGTCACGCTGTCGAAGGTGAACCCAACGTGTTGCCACTTGCCAGCGGCCAGGACGTTGTTGACGGAGACCGTCTTCTGGGCTGCACCGATCACGATGCTGGCGGTCAGGGCTGGGTTTGAGTTGTTCGGGATGTAGAGATGGAGCGACGCGAACGGGCTCGTCCAACCCGACGCATCCGGGCGGTAGGCCTTGCAGAGGAGCGATTGGGTGACCGCGCTGAACGCTGTCGGTTTGATGAAGGCCGAGAGCGTGAGGTTCGTCGAGAGCCAGCGGTGAGGTACTTCGAGGTGGCGTTACCACCTGGGAAGCTGACCCCGTTCGAGAACAGCGCGACCGCTGACACAGGGCCCGCGGCCTGGACGTTCAAGTTCAGCGCCCCCGCCGCTCCCGAGTTCGCCCACGGCGCGCTCGACTCGTCGAGCGTGTAGATCAGCTGATCGTTCGCATCGGTGGCGTAACGGATCGCCATTGGTCTACGCGATCAGCGGGACAGAGCTGGAGTTCCAGGGGACGATCAGGTTCCCGAGTTGGATGAACTGGTGGAGCGTCCCGGTGTCGGGGTAGTCGTCCCCGGTGGCCACGCCAGAGGAGCCATACCAGAGATCGAAGATCGTCCCATGACGACCACGCCCCGGTGAGGTCTGCGATGCGATCCCGACTGGCGCGAACGGCCAGGACAGATCGAAGTCGTTCGCGATCGAGATCCCGGAGCCGAGGTTCACACCACCGAAGCCTTCCGAGGTCATGAAGAAGGCTCGTTCGTACACCGCCCCGGTCGATCGGGCTTCCGCGTCGGCCAAACGTCAATCCCGGCGAAATCCGATCTTCTTCTTCGTTGAGATCGGCGGCGCCATAAGCTCCCGGATCGCTTGGAAGACGGCCTTGAATTGCGCGTCGTATTTTTTCTCGAGACTGTCGAGCTTTTTGGCCAACTCAGTGTTCGACTCAAGCATCTGCCTGAGCCGGACGAACGCCCTCATGATCTCGATGTTCACCTGAACAGCACGATAGCTGCGAAGCACGCTCGAGAGCATCGCCACGCCCTGCTCGGTGAAGGCGTAAGGAAGGTACTTCCGGTGCAGCCCACGCCCGGTCTTTAAGGTCACAGTTTGTGATCTTAGAAAGGCGGCCTCGTCAGTGGTGAGCTGGAACATGAAATCCGCTGGAAACCGACCGGTGTTACGCCTCACCGCCTGGACCAACGCACGGGTCTCGACACCGTAGAGCACCGCCAAGTCGGCATCGAGCATCACCTTGTGCCCACGCAGTAGGACAATCGCGTTGGTGATACGCTCGAGCGGTACGAGCGCCGCCCCCTCGGTGTCCTTCACTGGTCCCTCTCTCTGAGGTCGATGCGACCGTGTCGCTCTCGATACATCGCATTGTCTCGGGGCATCGGCTGACGGAATCGACCATATCGGATCTCCCGCACATCCGAAAGTCGAGTGAGAAGGTCGGTCGCTGTTTGAGTCTCGCCTTCCGGGCCTCGGCGAACATTTGATGACTGGGGCGGCATCTGGCCGATCCGCCTGGCCGTATGTCCGACGCCTTCGCGCTCTTCAGTTCACGTTTCAGGTACCAGTTCCTTGACTGTCATCGTTTGACCTGCGGCGCGCCTTGTTGGGGGCCTAAGTAAACGGTTAGGGAATTAGGTCCCCAACCGTCTCACTTGCTGCGGCCTACGAGCCGCTGGCCCTGCGCAGCTACCAGTGTGAAATCAACACATGTGGCGAGCGTGGGCTTCGTGCTCTGGGCATCTCACGTTGTGCAGCAATTCGTGTATCTTCGACCCAAGGACCGACAAGAAGATAACGACATGCCGCCGACCGGGCGCCACCGGAGTGTCCATGCATCAGAGGCCGCCAAGGAGGACGAGATGCACAGTCCCAGACTCTTGAAGACAGGAGTTGTCGTGGCCACGCTTGCGCTATCTGGTGCTGCATCACTGCTCCAGGCCCAGCCGCTGCCTACCGGCTCCCGGCTGAAGGACCTCGCCAGCAAGGCCGGGCTGCTGATCGGCGTACGAACCTTCATGATGGGTGCAGAGTACAACACCATTGTCGAACGAGAGTTCAACACCGGTACGCAGACCTACTTTACCCGATGGGACAATGCGTGCACCGGCAAAGGCCAGCACAACTATAGCAGTTTCAACACTGGAGTGAGCTGGCTCTATGACCGACAGATGAAGCCCATGGAGCACCTGCTCTTCAGCAACAATCTCTACGAGCCCACATGGGTGGTGAACACAACCTCCGCCGCTGCGCTGGACTGCTTGCCTTCGAGACGTCGCGTGTTTTCCATTAGCCCGCCACGATCGGGAGCGAACGAGCGCCACCTGAGCGCTCGCTCCAAACCGCCGGCTGCAGATTGAAGTGCGCTTCCTTCTCACGATACAGAACGTTGTAGTTGCACACTGGAATCGTGGTTCCGTCCGGATAGCAATTGCTGTCGCAGCAATCGACCGCCCGTTCGGTGTCGAACGTCTCTTCATCCATGTGCGAGTGGATGTAGACCGCCTTCACTGCTCGCTCACCGGCGCGCAGCGCTTCCTCGCGGGTGATAGATCGGCCCGCCGGAAACATTTCTATCAGCAGTCGTTTGAGCAATTGGAGCGTTCGCTCAGAATCCGCTGCGCCCTCTGCCCACAACCGATCGATCGCTTCGCGCATCGCCTCTTCGAGCGCCCGGGTGGGCTCAAGATAGAGCCGCTCGGACAGCGCCTCGTAGATCGCTTGCTTGGGCATGAAGCGCGTAAACGGAATCGGCAAACCACCGTCGGGATCGACGAGTAGATAAGCGATCTGGTAGCAGAGCGGATGGGCGCAGGGAGAAGAGACGAAATCTTCCGGGCCCAAAAGTCCGTTGGTCGTTTCGGCGATGCGCTCGAGCACTTCGTAGGTTGAAATGCGGCCGTCGCGCGCGAACGTCACACCGCTCTGGCCAGTGAAAGTCATGGTGTGGATCTCAAGATGGCGGATGTTCGGCCGACGAAGGCCGAGATCAATGATGCGACCGATCTCGTGGTCGTTCAGTCCTCGCGTCATCACCGGAATCAGCGTGGTATCAACGTTGTATTTTTCCAGCAGATCGAGACAGCGCAGTTTGAGCGGCAAAAGGCGGGCGCCTTGCATTTCATAGTCGACCGCTTCGTCGAAAGTGTCGAACGACAGCGCGACGCGGGCTCCCAACTCTGCCAGTCGTTTGACCAACGATTCATCTTTCGCCAGGCGAATTCCGTTTGAGCAGATCGTCACGCGATGGATTCCGGCGTCGCGCGCAAGCTCGATGAACTCGAGGAAGTGCGGATGCACGGTAGGTTCGCCACCGGTAAAGTTAACGATGTCGAGGTCGTCACCGTGGTCGGCGCGCAGGTGCCCAAGAATCCGTTTGAAGTCGGCTACCCCCATGTGGAAGGCGTCGTCATTTTTGTTGTGCACGTAACAGATCGGGCAGTCGAGGTTGCATGCACTGGTGATGGTGACGACCGGGAGCCGTATCTTTTGCGCGTGGCTCGAGCAGGGGCCACAGTCGAAAGGGCAGCCTTTTTCGATCTCTTTTTTTACTATTCTAGGCGGACGCTTCAACTGCGGAGTCGCGCGTGTTCGTTCGTACCAGGCGGCATTGCTCGACAGCCGAACCTGCTGCGGGCCATGTGTGGCGCAGGCCTTGTACATCCACACCTCGCCGCTTGGGTTGGCAACTACGCGCGCGGGCACACCGTTCTTGCACACGCGGCAAAGCGAGGTGGTTTCGTGAATGAGCCGTTCGGTAACAACCGCGCTGATCATGACGGCGCAGTATATGGGCGTGCCTCTTATTCCTCAATCGAATTCCCGATGTCTGCGCTTGGGTCGTCTTCCACCTTGGACTCAGGGTTCGAGCTGGTTTTTTGCTCGATCTTTCGCCGGTAGTCGAGAACGATGATTTTCAAAATCTTTCCTTCTGGCTCTCTGACGTCAGTGATCGAAACCCTGGGTTTCCACGAGCACCCGCACGCCAGAAACAAACGACGACCGGCGGCGCACTGGTACCAGACTTGTGCAGCGTGGGAGGTTCGTCTTGAACCATGCCCAGATCTCTTCATCGGTGTCAGTTGAATCGAGGAGCTTGTCGAGAGAGGCCAACTGGTGATTCCAGTCTTCGACGCCCATCCCGTCCGGGCAGAGCTCGGGAACAGATCGCATCAATTCATGGGCTGCGAGGAAATAGCCGCGCTTACCGCCCCGTCGAGCCGTCTGACAGAGTGCCCGAAAAAAGGTTGGGCATGCGCCGGCACGTGAGTGTTCGTTGGTCTTGATTTGATTTTTTGTGATTCCTTGAAACATTGCGAAGCTCCTTTTTCTTGCCCGCTCGAATGTATTGGTACCACCGCCAGTCGCGAGCTGGATTTAGCGGACGGTGGCCGTTGCCTGGTTAGTTGAGCCGCTGCTGAGGATGGCTCAGATCGATCGGGAAGCGCGCCGCGTGACCGCGTCGATCGACGATGGTTAATTTGATCGGCAGACTAAAGCCGGAGCCCTCGATGTTTGAGTCTAGGATCTCCGCGATCAGTGCGTCATTGTGTTGGTCGGATCGGTAGATCCCGCTGACCGTTGAGCCGTTCGTTGCGACGAGTGTGAAGACGAACGGAGGTTCAAACCCCTGTTCGCGCAGGTGCTTGAGTGCGTCGGCCAATTGTTGGGTAAAATCGGTTTCTTGTCTTTCGCTCATGGAAATTCTCCACGGCTCTCTTGAGAAGAGCGCAAAGGTGTCTGTTGCCGTGTACTCACCATGAGAACACCGCATCGAACCCTTGCAGCGAAAGTCCCGGCTCACACCGGTAGTGTCAGTGCACGATTGTGCATGCCGACACCTTTTCGTTCCGTTTTCAAGGAACGATGGACTTCATTTCTGCCTAATACCAATTCCGGACAATCACTGTCAAATGAATATCAATATTTCATTTAATTACGATGGCTTGTCGTGTATAGTCAGCGACGGGGCAGGCGCGAATCTGTAGCACTCGTTCTCTTTCAGTGCCCCTTGTGTGCGACCCTGTCAGCGGTTGGGTCGTTTTCTATTGGTGGCTCGGCGATCTGGCATGCCTCCTGCTCAGCTTTTCGCCTGTAATCCGGAATGATAATTTTCAAGACTGGCTTTTGTGCGACGTGCTCTTCGTCTGCGATCGCTGGCCGACCGACCGCACGATCGAGCACCGAGTTCGCGGCGTTAAGGCGAACGCGCGGATCCGAATTGCCCATGAGTTCGACGAGCGTTCGGATTGCGGTCTCGCTGTAGACCTGCGCCAGCGCGCGAATCGCGCCAAACTTGCGCGGTCGGCCGGACGGGTTGCCCGATTGGCCAGGTTTGAAACTTGTTGCCGTTCGACCCATGGGACCTCCTAAGAAAGTGCCTGCTATCAGGCGCTGATCAGGCGCTAACAACCTTGAGTCATTTTACCACGCCGCCCCGAACCAGCTGCTGAGAATCGGTCGCCCTGCATCTCTGGTGAAGGCGCCAGGCAAATCGTTCGGAACTTGTCCACTACACCCCGCAAAGTTGGGAGAGCCCAGCGATGATTTGTCTTCGGGCTTTTTCATTTCTCCGGTGGCCAATGAGAGGACCAGCACCATTAAAAGAGGTGTTGACACCTATATTACAGGTGATAGCCTTTCATTTGTGGTTGAGGCGATTTTCGGAAATAGAACCGCAGAAAAGGTTCTGCTCTTCCTGGTGAAGAATGATCAGAGCTATGCGCAGGAGATTGCCAATCGAGTGAAGTTGTCGCTCAACTTGGTGCAGCGACAACTCAAACGATTCGAGGCCGCCGGCATCATCGCGGGTCAAGTGCGGGGCCGAATGCGTTTCTTCTCGCTCAATCCTCGCTATCCGTTCACGCCCGAGCTTCGGGCACTACTCTCGAAGGCGCTCACCTTTCTCCCGGCCAAAGAGCAGGCGATGTACGACTCCCAGCGTCGTCGACCACGGAAGAGTGGCAAGCCGCTGTGAAAGAAATCTCTCCGAAAACAACGCGAGCGGAGCTGGCCTCGATTGTCTCAGAGGCGTTGCGTGGACATGGAATCGACTCTGTGCTCGTCGGTGGATCGGTGGTCTCGCTCTACTCCAAAGGGAAGTATGTCACCCATGATCTCGATTTCGTCACCGCCGAGCTCAAACGAGTCCGCGCCGCACTCGAACCGGCAGGATTTGAATTCGTTGGACGATTGGCATCTCACGTCAGTACCGATTACATCCTCGACTTCGTCGCGCCACCGCTGGCGATTGGCAACAAGCCGATAGAGAAAACGTCGCTGAAGAAAAATCGCGCTGGATCATTTCGCACGCTGACCGCAACCGATTGCGTACTCGACCGCCTCGCTTCGTACTATTTCTGGAACGACGAGCAGGCACTCGAGCAGGCGGTGCTGGTTGCGACGATGCAAAAGATCGACATGGCGGAAGTTGAGCGCTGGACGCGGGCGGAGGGGACGGTTGTTGGAGCCGCCACCCGTTTCGTCGACAAGCTCAAGATTTTCAGAACGCGGCTAGGAGAACGTCCCTGAGCCGTTTTCGTTGCCACGCCTTTGCCACGACGCAGCGGAATTGGCGTCTTTTCGGTGGTACCAGACGGTACGAAACGGACTTGCCACTGCACCGAAAAACCAAGTGAACTTCGAACGATACATGCGCAAGACCGCGTCGTTGTTCACTTTTCGTTTTTCCTCGTGCCCGGGTTCAAGTCCCGGTGGGGTCACTCACCGTAGTGGGCTTGACCCGATTTCACGGACACTCCCCAAAACGCGAAAAGCGTGCAATAGGAGTGTTAAATGGCAAAGCGAATCAAGAGAACATTCAATTCAGAATTCAAATCGCAAGCCGTTGACTTGGTGCGTCAGAGCGGCAAGGGCGTCTCTCAGGTCGCCCGCGATCTGGACCTCGGAGACTCGGTACTGCGATCCT
>JAHFDU010000451.1 GCA_023248835.1 Myxococcales bacterium
TCAACGGCTTGCGATTTGAATTCTGAATTGAATGTTCTCTTGATCCGTTTTGCCATTTAACACTCCTATTGCACGCTTTTCGCGTTTTGGGGAGTGTCCGTGAAATCGGGTCAAGCCCAAACTGCTACTGGCCGACGCGCAGTTATTTTCCAATCACGCCAAAGAGGCGCACCTGCTCTATCAAGCGATCGCACAAAGCAAACTCGAGCCCGCCCGCGAACGCGCGACTTTACACGAAGCGCATGCGCTCATCGCCGAAGGCAAACTCGCAGCCGCCGAAAAACTACTCAGCGAAGCCGCCAAGGCAGCCTCCCCGACTGCAGCGGCGCGCGCGCTGACCGAGCGGGCGCGGTTGGAACTCGATCGCAGCGCACTGTCCGACGCCGGGCAGTCCTTGCGTCAGGCGCGCTCGCTCGTCGACAAAAGTGAGTCGACCGCTTTTTTTGAGGATGAGCGGCTGCACACGCTCGGGGAGATCGAGTATGTGCGCGCGTTGGTGCTCGGCGCCACCGGAGAGACCGACTTGGCCAATCAGCGAGCGCAGGAAATGGGTTCGCTGCTTCAGGCGCTCGGCGACAAGCACAGCGACGCCAAAGTCACCGCGCTCACCGGCTGGATCGCCGCCCGCAATGGCGACGACAAGATGGCGCTGCAGAAGCTTCCCGGCGCCGGTCGGCCGACGCAAAAGATGGCATTCGCTCTCGCGCTGTACCGGGCCGGCGATGACAAACAGGCGCGCGCCATCATGGAAGAGCTTGCCCACCGTCTGCAAGACGACCTGGAGGGCGCGCTGACGCGGCCGCGAGCGCTGGCGTGGCTGAAAAAACAGTCAAAGTAGCTCGTCGCGAACGTTCGACAAACCCGAGCAGGCCAAGCGCGCACACCAGGGACAAACCAACAAACACGCCCGGCTGTTGGTAGAGAATTCCGGTGGCGTGTCCAATCAGCACCCCCAGAACCAGTGCAACCCTGAAAATCGCGTAGGCGCGAAAAAACGTCGTCGCAGACTCACCGCGTCGCCATCTCCGCGCAAGCCCGACCAGCGCCACGTCGGAAAATGGAAAGCTCAGCAGCAGCTCGTTGTATCTCAGCTCCGGAATCGTCGAAACCAGCGCCAGCCCGGTTTGGAGAAGGGCGATGACACCGAGCGGAATCAGCCACAGCAATAGCCATGCTGCACTCAGACGCGGCGACGGCCATTTGATCCAAGCGATCAGCCCGAGCGCGCAGAGAAGGGCGATCCAAACATAAGCCAGATAGATCGGCGCGAGCCCGTTTCCGAACGTCACCGCGCGTTCCTGTTGGTAAAAGATTTTGGGTGCCGCCGCGAGGGCAATTTTTGTCACGCCGCCCTTGGGATCGGGCAGCTTTATTTGCTCGAGCGTGCGGCTCAAAAAAAACGGATCGTAGAGCGCCTCATACGCATCCATCGGCCGATCGTGCAATCTGCCGACAAAGATTTCATTCAAAAATTCTCCTGCCAGACTGCCGGCCCAGTGTTTGCGCGAGCGCACCCGCACCGTCTCCGGGCTCGACTGCCCCTGAAGGTGCGCACGAATCTGCCCGTGCAGCACCTGGTCAAGCAGGTCACGAATCTTGGTGGTGCAGCTATTGTGCAGGTGATGGTAGTTGTACTGGGCGTTTTCTGGACGCGCGTTTTGCGCCAGTTTGGCCACGACTTCGTCGGCCTCAGCGTCGGTGAGATTGAGTCGCTGGTACCAAATCGTGCGGTCTTCGCGCGCGTAAAACGACAGCGTGTCTTGCAGGCTTCCGGTCGAGGCCAACCAGAATTGCGCCCGGCCGCGCAGATATTCCCAGGCAAAACCGGGCGCGCCAAAATCGGCGACACCAAAATTGTACACGGTGCTCTCGAAATGTTTGTCGGGAAAGGTCTTGGTGACCACCAGCGCACTGTGCCCATTGCGAGAAAAAAGCTTGTCGCCAACCCCAACCGTGAGCAGGCCAACGCCGTTGACGCTGTCGGCGCGCGCCGTCGCTGCCAGCAGCAACAAGACCCATAACGTTCTCATCGAAACCATGACGCATCCTAGTCCCACTGCGACTTGAAAATAGATCTATTTTCGCCGTCGCCGCCATACCGATAGTACGGCAACTTCACGGAATAGATGTAGGATCGTGCAGCATGAAATTGCGCACTCTGCTGCTCGTGCACGCGGGCGATCGTCGCACGATTGGCGGTAGCAATCGTGCGGTGGCACTGGTGCTTAAGCACCCCGAGCGAATCGCGGAGTTGGCCGCCCTGCTTGCCGATCGCGAAGCCACGCTGGTGATGCGCGCGGCCGACGCACTCGAGAAATTGGCGCGCCGTGAACCTGCCTTGGTCTCGCCCTATCGACGTCATCTGATCGGTGCCCTCGCCGACCACCCGCGCTGGGAGGTGCGTCTGCAAGTGGTACGCGCTCTGCCTCTGTTTCATTGGTCGCCGCGACAGCGGGTG
>JAHFDU010000163.1:0-1987 GCA_023248835.1 Myxococcales bacterium
GATCTTCGAGCGGCATGCGATGAATGTCGACTTCGGTGGTCGGCGGCTCGTCGGGGTGTTTGAAAAAGGCCCATTTTGCCGGCGCCATTTTTGAAAATTCTTTGCCGTCGACCAAAACGGTCAGCCGCGCGGTGGTGATCTCCTTTTCCGCGTCGTGCGCGCGCTCAAGCCCTTCGAAGCGAACGGTGTAGCGCCCGAGCGCCAGCGTTTGCCCCTTTTCGAGCGATGCCTCTTTTTCCTTCTTGTAGGCATCGCCGGCAAACCCCACGCACATCAGCACAATGGCGAAATGGACGAGGTAGCCGCCGTAGCGACGCTTGTTGCGCGCCACCAGGCCGATGATCGACGTCACAAAATCAAGTTTGGTGTGACGCTGCCGCACGCGCGTGCCGCGGTAAAACTCTTGGGTGAGGGTGGTGGTGACAAATGCGCAGAGGGCAAAACAGAGCACCGAGACTCTCACCGGCATCGCGATCGGAACACCGTGAAACTCCCAGCGCGACCAGCCGCGCAACGCTGGATGTAGGCCAAGGATCAAAGCGACGAGAGCAAAAGCCAGCACGGGATAGCTGAACTGCTGGCGCAAGTGATCAAACGAAGCTTTGCGCCACGCGATCAGCGGACCGACGCCGGTCAAGAACAGCAAAATCAAACCGATCGGCACCATCCACAGCTCAAAAAACGGCCGCCCGACGGTGATACGCTCGCCCTTGACCCATTCTGACAGCGTCGGGAAAAGCGTCGCAACAAGCACGAAAAACGCGGCGAACAGCAGTACCCAATTGTTCCATAAGAAAAAATATTCGCGCGACAGCCACGATTCGAGCCGATTGCGACTGCGCAAAAGCGGCAAGCGATAGAGCACCAGACCAAACGAGAAAACCGCGACGAAGACGATGAACGAAATGAAAATGATCGCCAGTTCGGTGTCCTGCCCGAAAGCGTGCACCGACTGAACAATGCCCGAGCGAGTCATGAACGTGCCGAAGATGGTGAGCAGAAAAGTCAGAATCGCCAGCGACACGTTCCACACTTTGAGCATGCCGCGCCGCTCTTGGATCATCACCGAATGCAAAAACGCCGTCGAAGTCAGCCAGGGCAAAAGGCCAGCATTCTCGACCGGGTCCCAACCCCAATAGCCACCCCAGCCGAGCTCTTCGTAGGCCCACAGCGACCCGAGAATCAGTCCTTGCGAGAGGAAATACCAGCTCACCATGGTCCAGCGACGGGTTGAGAGCAGCCAGGTATCGTCGAGATCGCCAGTGATCAGCGCCGCCAGCGCAAACGCAAACGGTACCGTCGCAGCGACAAAACCTAAGTAGAGCGACGGCGGATGGGTCGCCATGTAAGGATTTTGTAAAAGCGGATTGAGGCCGGCGCCGCTTGCAGGAACCGCGGTCAAAAAAACATCGAACGGGCGCTTTTCGAAAATCACCAAACAGAGAAAAAACGCCACCACGGAAAACAAAATCGCGGTGACGTAGGGAATCAGGTTGCGGTGGCGGTCGCGATTAAAATAAATTGCCAGCGACGAGAAAATGGCAAGCAACAGCACCCAAAACATCATCGAACCGTCGAGCCCGCCCCAAAACGAGGTCAGCTTGTAGTACCAAGACATGGTGACGTCGGAGTGGCGCTGCACGTACTTTATCGAGTAGTCGTTGGCCGCGATCGAGAACCACAGCAGCATCGACGCAAACGAGATGAGAGCTGCCGATCCGTAGCCAGCCAAAATCGCCGAATCGACGATGCGACGATCTGCGCAACGCGCGCCGGCGATTGCCGCCGAGACAGTATACGCCGTCGTCATCAGCGCGCCGAGAAGGGCGACCTGTCCGAGCGCAGCGATGGCGTTGAAATGCACCATCAGCGCGGTCCGCCGTCGGCAGTAGCCGCGGCGCCGCTCTTACCAACACACAGCGTGACGGTCGGATTGTCGACGGCAGCTTGGTATTTCGACGGGCATTTGGCGCTGATGTCCTGGGCA
>JAHFDU010000163.1:1997-8414 GCA_023248835.1 Myxococcales bacterium
GAACGCCATTGACCACCACTTCGGCGCGGTCTTTAAACGTGTCAGGCACGGTGCCGGCGTAACGAACGTCGACGCCCGCCATACAGTTGACGGCGCGAAACTTGTACTCGACCTGTTGGTGCTCGCGATCGAGCCGCCGCTTGATCGATCCTGGTTCGACGAAACCGTGCAGCTGCATCCGCTTGCCCTGCCACGGCGCCGGATTCTGCATCACCTCATCGACGTGTTTGTAATACTCAAACGCCTCACTGGAAGAGGACAAGAATAGATAGCCAACGCCGCCGACCAGCAACGCCAGTGTTACCCCTCCGGCTATCCACTCTTTTTGCACCATCACTCGCCCCACTGAATAGCACAGAGTGAGTCATCGAGGTAGCAACCTGGCTGAGGTAATTCGTTGTTGGTAATGTATTCTCGGTATTCTTGGCCTTGCCAAAACCGGACGGGTTGCGTAAGGTCCCGCGCCTGAACCCTTGGAGGATGAAATGAAACCACTCGTTCTTGCGTTGGTCGCGATTGGCTTGATTGGCTGCGTCAGCGCCAAGACTCCACCCACCCACAAGACCAAAGTACCGGCCGCGATGAACATCGACGCCGGCTGCCCCACGTCAACTACCACGTGCAGCGGATCCTGTGTCGATCTGTCGAGCAACGCGCTTCACTGCGGCAGTTGCGGCGCCGCCTGCGGGCAGGATCAGATCTGCGCTGCTGGCAGTTGCGTCGCAAATGAAAACAACAACGGTGGCGCGGGCAGCGACGGAGGAGCCAATGGCGGCAACGGCGGCGCCAATGGCGGTGCCAACGGCGGTGCCACCGGCGGTGTCAACGGCGGTGTCAACGGCGGTGTCAACGGCGGTGTCAACGGCGGTGTCAACGGCGGTGTCAACGGCGGCGTTAACGGCGGCAACATCGGTGGCGGCGGCGGTCAGGCAGGGTGCATCGAGACCATCCAATGCTTCAGCGACTGCACCGACGCTGCATGTCAACAGACCTGTATTGACGACGCAACCCCAGCAGCGGTGATGGAGATCGACGCCCTCGCAACTTGTTTTGAGACCGCGTGTCCATCCGCTGGGATTTGCGCGACTAATTCGGCGCAATGCAGCTCGTGCGTCCAGGCCGCAAGCATGGGTGTCTGCCAGACCGAAGTGGCAAACTGTCAAGCCGACTAACTTTTACGATCAGCCGGACTTGTCTTCAGGCGGTGCCAAAAAACTCCAAAACTGCTGTTTGGTGCGCTCGTCTACCGGATCAAATTGCACGGCAAAACCGCGTCGGTGTGACACCCGATTGACAGTCGCGCCAAGCAAAAACATACCACGATAACTCACATCCTCCGTCAACAACTGACGAACTTGCTGTCCACGAATCAGCGTCACCGGCAACTGCACGCGACAGCGGACATCTTGCCTCTGCTCTGCTCCCATGGCAGCGAGACTCTATCATCAAAGTGGACTAATCGCTCTTGATACGGTGATACAATTTCACCATGGCCAAACTGGATCGACTATTTGGGCGATTGCCAAGCGGCGCGCTGCTCTCGGCAGAGCGAGTCTACGGGCGCGCGTTGCGAGTACTCGGCGACCATCCCATCGGCCATCAGGTCATTGCGGAGTCGCATCGACAGATGGGACGCGCGATTGCGGCGTTTGCGCGCGCCACCAAGCTCACAAGCGACGTCAACGCGGTTGAAGCAGCGAAAAAAACCATGGAGAAATTCTTCTCGCCGCTGCTCGACGTCGTCGCCGAAAGCGAGGATGCGTTCACTTTCACGTTTTCGCGCTGCCCCTACAGTCTCGAAAATGGCGAGACCCCGCTGTGCCACGCGATCATGAATCTCGAAGAGGAGTTGGTACGCGAACTTGGCGGCAGCCTGGAAATCGAGAAACGAATCGCAGATGGCGACGGCCATTGCCGCTTTACCGTGCGTCTGCAGCGCTAGCATGGGCCGCGTCGCGTTTTGGTTGAATCGCCTCTTTCTGCAGTTGCGTGCCGCCCATTGGCGCCGCACCGATCTGGCGACGCGCAGCCAGCGCCATTGGGAGTGGTTTGGCAACCAGCCGACCCAGCGCGGCTATGCGCTGATGGATTGGGAGCAGCGCTTTTACGCCAGCGCCCTTCACGACAACGACGAGCTGCTACTCATTGGCTGCGGCAGTGGGCGAGATCTCGTCGCTCTTCTGCGGCAAGGCCATTCAGTAGACGGTGTCGAGCCCGCTCCCGGCTGTGTGGCGCTGGCCAAACAAGCCCTACGCGATCATCATCTTCAGGCGCAGATTTTTCCGGATCCGATAGAGACACATACATTTGGCAAACGCTACGATGCCGCGATCTTCTCTTGGTGCACCTACTGTTATCTGGTGTCCTCAAACGACCGAATTTCGGTCCTGCAGCGCCTACGTCGCGCCCTCAAACCTTCGGGGCGGATCCTCTTAAGTTATGTCGTGCGAGCGCCCTCGCCGACACCAGGCGGGATGAGGCTCACTCGCTGGCTCGGCCCACTGCTGCGCTCGGACATCGCTTGGGAAATCGGTGCTCGCGTCGCCACCCACCACAGGCTGCCATTTTTTGAGCGCACATTCCTGCCGAGCGAGATCGCCGCCGAAGTGCAACAAGCTGGCCTCCGAATCGAGTTTCACCAAGAGGCCGAAAAAGGCCTCGGCGTCCTGCTGGCAACGGCGCGCGCCGGATGCGGTGAGGAAAGCCAAAACAGGCATCGGCACCGAGCACTTTTGGAACCCATCACGTCGATTTTGTGAGTTCTGTAGGTGAAGTGAACACCAACCGCGGCGCCGCGGCAGCATCGCCATGCCGAGTTGCATCGCGAGTTCCCGCGCGGCCACGAAGAGCACAAACGGCGACAGAGCCTTTAGGGAAACGGGTAGAGATAGCCGATCGCACAAATCAGAAACACTGTGGCCAATCGACGATTCATGTTCTGAGAGTGTTTGGCCCTCGCAAAAACAGCTCAAAAAAAGAAGAATGACTGTACGATACGGCGGTGCGCGCATGGGTCGCTGTTTTGTTTCTCGGTTGTGCGCCGACGGTGCCGACGCTGTTTGCGCGCGCAACGGCGGCGGCCAATGCGCACCAACTCGAGGACGCGCTTGGTCATTACGACGCCATCGCGGCACGACGTGACGCCCGCGAACCAGATCAAGCACTGGCTCTACTCGAAGCCGCCCGACTGTGCGATCAGTTGAGCGATCTCATCGGCGCCCGCCAGCGACTCGAGTCAGCCGTCGTCAAACAAGCACCGGAAGTCGCAGCATCGATCGAATTCTATCTGGCCGAACATTTGCGCGTCGAAGATCGGGGCCGCGCCCTGAATCTTTATTATCGTGCAGCATCGACCGCTGAAAAGCAGGGCGGCGGTTTTCCCTATCAAGCAGCGATGGATCGGATTGTGGAGATGGCGCACGCTCGATAGAAGTCGAGAGTCGAGAGTCGAGAGTTTCGGACTCGGAAGAGGCCGGAAATGAGTCTTAGCTGCGGGCGGCTGCGGGCGGCTGCGGGCGGATAAGCACGCGAAGGGCAGTTTCTAGGAAACCAGAAGTTCGGAAACAGGTCCGAAAATCCGATCCGCGCTCTCGACTATCGACTCTAGACTCTCGACTCAACCTAGCTAAGCTAGCGTGCTCTGGCACTCGCCATCGATCGGCGCAAACTGTCGAGCATCGAGTCGAGCCGAGGATACTTATCGGCTTTGCCAAAAGTGATCTCTTGCGCAATCGCATTCCAATCGTCTTGCAAGATCGGTCCGTACTTGGCCTTGAAGACACTGTACTCGCGTTTTACCTGGCCAAATTTTGCTTGCACCGCCTCCGACGTAACAGTCGCCCGCGGAGGAGTCGATCTCAGCGCCACTCCGTGGTGACGATGACGCTCTCCGCTTGCCGCCGGATCGAGCACCACCGGAGGAATAATGATCGGTGACACCGTGGTGGACGGAAGTGTCACCACCGGTATCGGCAGCGACGGCGGTGGCGGGAACGCAGCCGGCCGAGGCTGCCCAAGCTTGGCAGGCGTCGAAACTTGAGCGCCGATCCAAATCAGCAAACCGCCGCCGATCACGCCGCCTACAACCATCAGCAATGTCCGCAGCCACGGCTGCAAAAACTGCAGCGAGCCGCGACGGTGGCGCGAAGACAGCGCCGAGAGGCTGCGCCCGATGCGATTGATGCTGCCGGCACGCGCAATGCTGACCGTGTGCTGGGAAATCGCCGTGAGTTCATCTTTGAACGGCGTCAGATCCACCGCTTTTAGACTGGCGATGCGGTTTTTCTCTTCAGTGATTTCGTCGCGAAACAGGGTTCGGACGTAGTTGGCGAGCGAATCGGCACTGAGCGTCGGGTTGCGTTCGGCTAGCTTTTTGGCGAGCGTATCCCGCAACTCTTCTGCATTCTGATATCGGTCGTCGGGGCGGGTGGCGAGCGCACGCATCACCACTTCGTCAAATTCGGTGCCGAGACGCGGGTTGCGTTCTGAGAGCAGCGGAATTTTTCCGGCGGTCACCAACTTGGCCATTTGGCGATAATCGGCGCCTTCGGGAAATTGCAGCATGCGTTCGCCGGTGAGAAGCTCGTACAGAACCACGCCCGCAGCATAAATATCGGCGCGACGATCGATGATCGCACCACGAATCAGCTGCTCCGGCGCCATGTAGCCGAATTTTCCGAACCCCATGTTGGGGTTGGTGCCAGCGACACGAATCGCGCTCTTGGCGATGCCGAAGTCGATGATTTTCACTTCGCCATCGAACGACACCATCACATTGGGCGGCGAGATGTCGCAATGCACCACCGAGAGAGAGCGCCCGGTTTCGTCGGTCCGTCGATGCGCGTAGGTGAGTCCCGCCGCCAGCTCGCGCCCGATATAGAAGCATAGATCGATTGGCAAGCGCTTGGCTTCATCGTGCTGACGAGCGATCACCTTCCTGAGATCACGCCCTTCGACGTATTCAATGGCCAGAAAATATTCGCTGCCGACACGGCCAACTTCAAAAACCGGCGCGATGTTCGAATGGGTTAGTTTGATCGCCACCTGCGCTTCGTCGATGAATCGCTTGATGAAGTCGCTGTTGGCGGCCAGGTGCGGCAATATCTTCTTGATGATGACGAGCTTTTCGAAGCCCTGAATCTCGCCGAGTTTGGCGAGAAAGATTTCGCCCATACCGCCACGTGACAACCGCTGCAGCAGCAGGTAACGACCAAACACCTGAGGCAGTTCATCGATCGTCTCGGGTGGATTGGACTCGATCCCGTCCGCTTTTGACGCCACAGTTTCCAAATTGCTCACAACTGGCCGGATGGTACTCGCCAAACCTGCCGCGTACCAGCGATTTTTGATGCAACCCTAGGGGGTGCCCGGAAGTCGGCGTCGATTCGCGTTAAGCGATTCTTACCACCGCCGACAGCCGACAGCTTACAGCTGACAGTGGAGAAAATCGCAAAATCGCGTTGACCCTCCCGTAAATTCGCTCTTGAAAGGAGGACAGAGCAGGTGATGAATGAAGTCGAAACTGTCGGCTGTCGGCTGTGAGCTGTCGGCGGCGCCCGGACTTTCGGGCGCCCCTGGATGCAACGCGGCAATTCATGCACCGCAAGCCCAAAACTGCTAAGCTACGCGCTTGATGGGGGTCAGCGTCGTCGCCTACTTGAACCTCGCGGTGTGGGTTGTGCTTTGCGGAGCCGCCTGCGGAGAGCGCGCCGATGTCAACTTCGTCGTCCGGGTGCCGGACGCGGGCGAGCTCAATCCGCTAAACGGCGCGGTGACCGATTATGTGCTCAAGCAGTCGGATGGGACGGTGGTTGCGGTGGTATCACAGCCGGCCTCTGCGCCTCTTCCCGACGGCGGCGTCGCAACCAGCACACCTTTGGCGTTTGGCGCGCTGCCGCTGACGACAGCGCCTAGCGACTTCACGCTCGATATTCGCTCCGGCAACGAACTGCTCGGTCGAGCGTTGATGCGGGGCGTGATGTTCAAGGCGGGAGAGCGCGCGACCTACTACGCCGACGTGCGCAAGCCGCTGTTGTTCGTTGGATCGGCCACCGCTCCGGAGACGAGCGAGGTTCGTCATGCTGCGCCCGAGGTGCGCGATCCCAATTCAGAAGCACCGCTCACTCCCTGGGATGAACTCAAAGAGATGACGGCTGGAGTTGGAACTGCCGACGGACGCTTTCTGCTGATCGGGCACAAAAACATGCTGACCGTGTTTGATACCGGCAGCGGAAAAGCGATCGGCGACGCGGCCTTGCCATTCACTCCTTCCTTGCTGACGATCGACGCGGACAGCAAACATGTGGCCGCGATCGATTTTGGTCTCGCTGGAAATCCTCGGGTGGCGCTGTTCTTGGATCTCCCATCCTTGACCTCCTCTCCACCTCAAACAACCGCCGCGGTTTTTTCGCTGCAGCC
>JAHFDU010000164.1:0-5469 GCA_023248835.1 Myxococcales bacterium
TTCATGAAATCACCTGCTCTAGTCCTCCTTTCAAGAGCGAATTTACGGGAGCGTCAACGCGATTTTGCGATTTTTCTCCACTGTCAGCTGTAAGCTGTTGGCTGTCGGCGGTGGTAAGAATCGCGAAGCGCGAATCGACGCCGACTTCCGAGCACCCCTGCGATCTCGCGCGGTCAGCGCGCGGCGGGAGGGAGGCTCACTCGGCTGTGCCGAGGGAGGGGGGACGGGAAAGTCCCCCCTGTTGTGGCGGCCCGTAGAACTGGCGATACCATTTTCGTAATTTTCCAATCGGGCCGTCGCCTTCGCATAGCATGGCTGGGTCACGATAGATTTTGTGTTCCCAAATGCGAATGTCGTCTTCAAATCCGCTGCGCAAATTGTCCATGTAGCTTTTGACGATCCCTTCCGTTTTTTCCTTGCTGCCGACGATTTTCAGCGTCAATAAAAGGCGCAGATCGACATTGTTCTCGTCGACCGGGGTGTGTACGAACAACATGACGTTTTTGAGCGCACCGTCGAAGTTCATGAGGAGAATGCCCGGCCCGTGGTAGGTGGTGGTCGAAGCGAAATTGTCGGTGCCGCCGCCCGGCAAGTACGACGTCCCTTTGGCAAACTGGGTGGCGGTAAAGCCGTCGGTGGAAAAATCGAACTCGTTGATCTCGGTCCGATGCACCGTGCGAAAATGGGCGCGGTCGGCCAAGTTGTCGACGATCTCTCGCGGGTGCGTTTTGATGTGGTAGGTGCTGGTGTTCCACGGCAGCCAATCCTCCGATCCATAGGATGGCAGCACCGGTACGTCGAACGGTGGGGCAGCGCCGCTCGGATCGAAATACAGCCAGGTGAGGCCGTTTCGGTCCTGTGCACGCCAAGTTTTTTGTTGCGCGCGCGGCGGAATTTTCTTGGAGTAGGGGATCTCGACGCAGTGCCCCTCACCGTCGAAACACCAGCCGTGGAACGGACAGACGATTTTGTTGCCGACTACCGTGCCACCGACGGCAAGATGCGCCCCCATGTGGGCGCAATGCGCTTCGAGAATGCGAACTTGCCCATCTTCGCCGCGATAGGCGGCCAAATCTTGACCAAAATAGCGCAGCGGGCGAGTCGTTCCGGCTGGCAATTCTTCGGAAAAACAGACCGCGAACCAACCGCGCGCATAACCCTCAATGGCGTGCCCACTCATTGCGGCAAAAATGGAACAGGTTCTATTGCTTGTCAATGCGCGGACGGGCTGCTTTTAATGGAACTTTTTTGGCGCTGCATCGTGTAAGAGGGGGTGAGGCAAGCGGCGCGAATGGTTCCTGTGCCAAAAAACAGCATTTCGAGTGAGCTCGACGAGCTGACGCTGCGGCGCGCCCAGCGTGCCGAAACCGCTGCCTCGACCGCACTTGTTCGCTGTTATGAACGACGGGTGTTTGCGCTGCTTGGTCGGATGGTCGGTCGCGATCGGGCGCTGGTCGAGGACTTGGCGCAGGAGACGTTTTTGCGGGTGTTTCGCGCGTTGCCGAAATTTACGCTGGATGGGCGGGCGCGGCTGTCGACCTGGATCCTGACCATTGCCACCCGTTTGGCGCTCGATGAACTTGCCCGCAAACGGCCGCAATCGGTCTCGCTCGACGATGTTCTGCAGTTGCCGTCGAGCGCGCGCTCCGACGGGGGTGCCGAAGCTCGCGCCATCGGTAGCGCGATTGAGCGGGCGGCATCAAACCTTGGTCACGAACAGCGCGCGGTATTCTTGCTGCGCGACTATCACGAACTCGAATATGAAGAGATCTCAAGCGCGCTGGGTATCGACATTGGTACGGTGAAGTCGCGGCTACATCGAGCACGCGCGACGCTCAAGCAAGCGCTGGCTGAGGTGCATCATGGTCAATGAAGAGGATCCTTTTGAACCCGAACTGCTCGGCGCCTGGCAGCCGGTCGATCCGGCGAGCGATTTTGCAACACAGGTAGTTGCGGCGTCGCAGGCCGAGCGATCGAGCGCCAAACCGCGATGGCCGTGGCTGGCCGCAGCGGCGGCGAGTATTCTGTTGCTGATTGGTGTTACCCAGTTGCACTTGCCAGCGACGGGAAGCGTGGTTGCCAGTGGGCGGCAAACGCTGGCGCTCGGCCATCGCGGCACTGCGGTTGCCGAAGCCGGCGCCGCGGTCGATTGGGAAGTTGGCGCGAGCGGGCGCGCGCGGATCGCCCAGCGCTCGGGCAACGTGTTTTATCGCGTCGAGCGCGGCGGCCCATTTGTGGTGTCGACGCCGCTCGGCGAAGTCGAAGTCAAAGGAACCTGTTTTCGGGTGGAGGTCGACAAAATGGGACTGACAAAAGGAAGTCTAAGTGCTGCTGGAGTCGGTGCGCTGGCAGCGAGCGCGCTGCTGGTGACGGTGTACGAGGGGCGTGTACTGCTCGCCAGCGAGCGTGGCAAAGCCGAAGTCGCAGCTGGACAGCAGGCGAGTTTGCGCGCAGGCGAAATGGCGATGGTGCACGACAGTTTGCAGGCAGGCGACAAGGCGCCGGCGACGAATGTTGCGACGACCTTGCTTGCGCCGGGCGAAACCCGCGAACAGCTGCTCGCTCGCGTCGCTGCCGAGCAGGCGGAACTTGTAAGATTGCGCAAGCAGATGCAGGACCTCGAGGCGGAAAAGAGCAGCAAATTAGATCCCAATAGCCTCGACCATCCATTCTACGCGCCGAGCCAAGCCGAGCTGTTGCAGATGGCCAAAGAGTGCAAGTTGAGTTGGGATGATCCGAGTCTGGGGACGCGGGCGACGATTCCGATGAAACAGGCGAGAAAAGTTGGGCTGACGGCGGAAGAGATCGACCAGGCTCAACGCACCACCGCCGAATTTAACAAACAGTACGTCGCTGATTTGAAGAAATTCTATACCGAGGTGGGCGGCGAAAAGACGGTGGCAGACACCATCGATCCGGCGAACTTGTGGTGGGAAATCAGCCAAAAGACAGACCAAACCGAGATGAGGCAGATCTATCAGCGGATGGCGCAGGAGCGGGCTGGATTGGCCCAGCCATCGGTCTCCTCTGAGGGACAGTCACCGACAGAACGGATGATGCGCCGCGTGCTCAAGGCGGGGGATGATTACGAAGCAGTCGTTGGCCAAGCGATCGGGCCCGATCTCGCTCACAAGTTGCGGGACAAAGGCTGGGGCAGCAGGCACAACTCGTCGTACGGTTGTCCGGGTGAGGAGGATGAGTAGTGTCGAGGGTTGTGGTACATTAGTGAGAGGAGCACAGACGGACGCCAATGCCCGAGATCTCGCGCTTCCTGGGGATTGTTATCAAGATGTACTACCGTGATCATGCACCGCCTCATTTTCACGCTGAGTATGGCGACTACGAGATCGTTGTTCAGATCGAATCCGGCATCATCGACGGGCGCTTTCCGAAACGAGCGTTGCGATTGGTGCTCGAATGGTGCGAAGCGTACAAGGAAGAGCTATTAGGCGATTGGGCGTTCGCGCGTGAAGGCAAACCGCTTCGCGCCGTGGCGCCCCTGGAGTAAATCAATGATCATCAAGGTTGAAAAGGCGGAATATCGGGGCGGACACCGGGTGTGGCTGCATTTCAGCGATGGATCGGAAGGAGAAGTCGATCTCGCCGCCGAATTATGGGGTGAGGTCTTTGAACCGCTGAAGGATCCCGCGCGGTTTCGTGCCTTCAAGCTCGATGGTACGATCACCTGGGAGCACGGCGCCGACTTTGCCCCGGAGTTTCTGCATGACCTGATGCGACGGCAGACGGTTGGTCCGGATGTGGCTTCGGACGCGCCTGTTTGATTGTGTTAGCGACGGTGACCGCGCCGCTTGACTTCCTCTTTGAACAAGAAGCGCGTCAGTTGATCGCGCTCCCGATCGGGAAGTTCAGTGAACATCACACCCAAATTGAACACCGGGCGATACTCCGTGCCGGTGGGAATATTGCGCATCACTTGCGCGGTGTGCTGGAGTCGAAGTTCATCGCTGTTGATGTCAAACAGCAGCGTTTTCCCGAGTGGAACCTGAAGCGCGGTCACCACATGGAGTCCGCCGGCGCTGACGTCGGTGGTGTGCGCCGAATGCACCGGGCGCTCTGGGCTGGGCCGCACGAAGGCCGCCAAGAGCGGCTGCAGGTCGCGAGACGCGTGCTCGTCGTCGAGCACAAAAAAACGCAGCGGCAAGTTGGCTTTGACGCGAAAAAATTTTCTCCTTTGAATCTTCTTCAAATTTGTAGGCGGCGCCAAGAGAAGAAAATTGCGAAAGCGCGCCTCTTTTGAATTGGGGTCGGTAAACAGACGTTCGAGCGTCGAGGAAAATTGATACACCGCTTCGCCGCTGATGATCTCGACGTCGAGTTCGACGGCCGGAGCAAATTTGCCGAGATCGTCGTCCCGCAAAAGTATCAGTACCAGGCTTCCGCTCGGGTGAATGCGCTCCACCACCGTGCGCACCTGGGTGCCGTGCACTTTGACACGGGCGAGCTCGCCACGCGTGCGCTGCAGATCGGCTTGGGTGGGCGGCTGGAGAATTTCCGACACGCTGATATCTTACAGCGAACGCGAAAATTTAGCGCTTAGCCTTTTTGCAAACAGCACAATGTCGGTGGCACCGAGCGGGCGCGAAAGTCCGAGCGCTACCGCGGTGAACACCAGGCCACCGACGGCGAGACGGGTCATCTGTTGCCACGGGTTCTGAAAAACAGGCGGTACAAAGCGCACCGCGGCAAAGGCGCAAACTCCGGCGCCCAGACCGGTGAGTGCACTGCGACAAAGACCCTCATACAGCGAAACGAACCGCGCCGCCAAATCGCGCGGCCACAAAAGGATGAGCGCGCCACAGTGACACAGAATGCCAATGTCCGAGGCTAGGCATAGGCCCACCGCACCGTATTCTCGGGCGAGAAGCCAGTAGATCGGCAGTGAAAGTAGAGTGACGGCGGTGCCGGCGACCATCGGGGTCAGGGTGTCGCCCTTGGCGTAAAAACCGCGCGCCAAGATCGCTTGCACGCCCCAGAACGGAATGGCGACCGCGAAAAGCCTCAAAAATTGCGCGGTACGCACGACGTCGCTGGACGAAAAATGGCCGCGATGAAAACAGAGTTCCACCGTCGGTATTGCAAGCGCAATCAGACCGGCGGCGCACAAGGCTGCAATCGCCGCTGAAGCCCTTGCGCTTTTCAAGAGCAGTTCGACCAGCTCCTGCTTCTTCCCCTCGGCAAACAGCCGCGAAAAAAACGGCATTGAAGCTTGGCCGATCGCCTGTCCTGCCACTGCGATCGGCAGCAGCACCAACTTGCGCGCGTAACTCAAACACGAAATAGCGCCGGGGTCGCCGGCGGCAAAGTACTTGATGATCCACTCATCGGCGGTTACCAAGGAAACGCCGATCATGAGTGGCAGACTGCGCACGAACCAGGCTTTGCAATCAGGATTTCCGATCGCCAGCGACGGGGTGTAGCGAACCCCGGCGCGCAAAGCGGCCACCAGCT
>JAHFDU010000164.1:5513-8412 GCA_023248835.1 Myxococcales bacterium
CCGCGCCGCCGAGCGTGCCCCAGGCGAGCGAGTCGATGCCGAGCCGGCGGCCGAGCAGCAATGCGCCGAGGATGGTGCCGAGGTTGTAGAGCAGCGGGGCGGTGGCCGCTGCCCAAAAACGCTGACGCGCAAACAGCGTCGCCGAGGCGAGCGCGCCGAGATAAAAGAAAAACTGCGCCGGCAATAGAATCCGCGTCAGTCGAATCGCCAGCAGCAGATTCGCCTCGTCGAGTTTGTTCAAATAGCGCCGTACCAAAAATGGCGTGGCGAATTCAAGCGCGACGATGGCGAGGCCGAGCCCGAGCGCCATCACGGTGGCGATGATCGAAAAAGCGCGATTGCCCTCCTCTTCGCTGCTGCTCGCCAGATGTCTGCTGTAGATCGGAATAAAGGTGATCGACAGCGTGCCGCCGGCGACCAAGTAATTGAGCATGTCGGGAATGGTGAATGCGGCATAAAACGCGTCGCTCGCCCCACTGGCGCCAAACAGGGCGGCGACTACGCTCTCACGCAAAAACCCGAGTAGCCGCGAGGCCAGCACCGTCGCCATCAGCAGAGCCGCCGCTCCGCCCAATTTTCTCGATGTCGATGCGTCTATGGGCACCGATGTGGAAACGGATCCGGCGGTGCTGTGAGCTGCGATCTTGCTACGACGGCCAATAGTCCTCACACCTGCGACGACTACTCATGGACCAGCGCAGCCGGCAGCCCTGCAGCCTCCGCGACCGCGGCTTGCACATCCAACGGAGGGACGAACGGAAACGGATGCTCACATGTCGGCGCCATCGGAGGCTGTCGGCAAAATACGACCACCGAAGGAGGCGGCACCGCGACCATCACCCAATGGAGTTACAGCGGCACAGTCTCGACGTTGATGACGGTGTGCGCGGCCATGCCTGGCACCTGGGTCAATCCGTAGACCCTACTGCATTTTCCGATGGGGGCCCGAAACTAGATCTCCTTGTCATTTGTACATTACCATGGTAATGTACATGTTGTAGAGGGAGATTTCGGATGAAGCGCGCGACATCAAGGATTACTGCCCAGGGGCAGATTTCAGTGCCGTCTGAAGTACGCAATCACCTCGGGCTCGCGCCGGGATCGGTGCTGGAGTGGGAAGCGGAAGGCGATTCGGTGGTGGTGCGCCGGGCCGGGCGATACACTTCGCAAGACGTTCACCGGGCCCTGTTTCCGACCCCGCCAAGAGCCCGAACGCTGCGAGAAATGAAGCAAGGCATACGCCGACACATTAGAAGGCGTTATGCGCGCGATTGACACCAACGTACTGGTGCGACTTCTCACTCGCGATGATGCCAAACAGGTCGCCGCCGCCGAAGCTTATGTTGGAAGTGGCGCCTGGGTGTCACATTTGGTGCTACTTGAGGCTACTTGGGTGTTGACTGCAACCTATCGGGTGGACGCCAAACGCCTCGCTGGCTCTATAGCGATGTTGCTCGAGCATGATCGGCTGGCGCTTCAGGATCCCGACGTGGTTGCGGCAGCCTTGGTGCAGTTTCGCAAGCGGCCTAGCTTGGGTTTTTCGGACTGTCTCATCTATCAGGTTGCTCACAAAGCTGGGCACACTCCGCTTGGCACGTTTGATCGCGATCTGGCAAGACTCGACGGCGCGGAACAGATATAACTTCGCGCGGGCGCCTACACCAGCTCGTGCGGCATGTGGTCGCGCGGTGAACGGAAATAGCGCAGCGGAGAATAGGCGAGAAAGTTCGACACCCGACTGGTGTACACGCAGGCGTAGTCCTCGACCTGCTCGCCGAAGCGAGAATTCTCGGTGCCTTCGCGAAACATCGCGCCCCAATAGGGATTGAAGGCGCGATCGATTTGGTTTTCGAGTTGCTCAAGTTCCAGCGTACTGCGCCTGAGCACGCCGCGTAGTTCGTCGAGCCGAACCTTGACTTCGTGCTTGGCCGGGCCAGTCTCGGGCGTCTCGTTGTTCTCAGACTCTTTGTGTAGCGACTTGAGCAGCAGCTGATGGTAGTCGATCTCCGAATCGAGTCGTGCGCACTGGCGGTCGAGCAGATCGAGTCGCGTCATTTTTTCTTTGTTGCGCCCGAGTTGTCGTAACTCATCCTCGAGTTCTTGCAGAATCATCGCGGTGCGCCATACCGACGACTTTTTAGCGCGCAGCATGTCGCCGTAGATGTGGTCACCGATGTAAAGCACCCGATCGCCACTCTGGCCGGCCATTTTCTCGAAGTCGTGAATGTTACCTCCCTGGTAGATGCGGTTGCGCACGAACGACCCAGAAGCTTCGCCTTTGGGATCGCCCGATCCATCGAGCTCTACAAACGGTTTGCTCTCGGTAAAAAAACCGGGCTTTTGGCCCGACACCACGACGATGTCAAAGTAGCCGCGCCACGAGGCGTAAGCGGGCAGGGCGGCGTCGAGTAGATAGGTCATCACCGCGTCGGTGTAGTCCCAGGCCGAGTTGGTGAGCAGGAACAGCCGTTTTCCCGACGAGCGAAACTTGTGCAGTGTCGGCGCCAGGTCGGCGTCGCGCTCGATGAAATCGGAAAGTTTTGCCTTGATCACTCGCTTGAGCGAGTCGTCGCGATGCGCCATGTCGATGCATTCGCGAATGTCGGCCCACAGCTGGTTGTAGTTGACCCGTTTGCCAGCGTGTTCAAGGTACTCGACGATGGCGGCATACATCACCGCTTCGGGCAGCGCAAACAGCGTGTCGATGAGGGCGTAGCGCGGCAGCGACAGCCGAATCCGCTCGACTTGGTAGAGCGTGCGCCGCTCCTCCTTGGAGAGCAGGCGATGGCCGTGATAGACGCGCCCGACGTGGCCATAGCGATCCATTTTGAGCAGGTTGCCGTGCCGCCGATCGACAACAATCCCGCGCACCGCAAAGTCGGGATTGAACTCTAGTTTC
>JAHFDU010000165.1 GCA_023248835.1 Myxococcales bacterium
TCCATGGCTGGTCTCCCTCGCATGCGCCTTTGAGCGCGTTGATTTAGTGAGGGATGTTAACCCATCACCTCGTTCGCGTTCGAGGCCAGCCACTTCATCTAATCTCCCACGCCCACGAAAGTGATGGACCCACGGACATTAGCTTGAAATGAATTGACAGTCGAAGGTTACGTCTCTATAAAGCTCCTCTTTGCCCCAAGGGGTGGTGCATGCATCGAGCGTCTGTGAAGTTGGCTCTCTCTCTGGTCGCGCTGCTTTCGACTTCGTGCGACTCCTGCAGGACGTCGGGCAGGACGGCCGCCAAAGAGGACCTGCAGCTGGTTCCCAAAGAGACCGACATTATCATGATGGTCAATCTCGCTCGCGCCCGCGGCACCGCGCTGTGGCAAAGGGTGCTCGAAGCACGCGACTCCAATGTCGATGCCAAGCGCGACTATGAAGATTTTGCCAAGAAGTGCGCGCTCGATCCGCTCAGGCAGATCGATTCGGTGTTTGTCGCCCTGCCGCAGGGCAGCGCCGAAAGTCATGATTTCGTCCTGATCCTGCGCGGCGCTTTCGACGAGAACAAGTTGGTCGAATGTGCCAAAGAGCAGGCCAAAAAACAGGGCTCGGAAGTGATCGCCACCGATTACACCGACAAGAAACTGTACAACGACACCAAGCAGGGCCAGGCCTACGCTACTTTCCTCGACAAGAAAACAGTTGCCCTCGGTAGCCTCGACTGGGTCAAGAAGGTGGTCGATCTATCGGCTAACAAGGCCGCAGCTAGCGCCAAAGACAACGAAGGCCTGGCGACGCTGATGAAACGGACCAAGACCGGCGCGGCGATGTGGGGCGCAGGCCTAGTGCCGCCGTCGGTGCGCGACCAGCTGGCGAGCAATCCGCAGCTGTCGGCAGCAGGCTCGATGAAAACCGTTTCGGGTTCGGTCGAAGTCGCCTCCGGACTTGACGCGGCACTCGACATTGATCTCGGCAGCGACAATGACGCCAAAGAGTTGGTGGCAAAAATCACCGCCCAGCTGCTCGACGCGCGCAAGCAGCCACAGGTGCTGATGATGGGCCTGGTGCCGCTGTTTGATGGCATCAAGATCGAGCAAAAAGCGGCAGCTTTTCACCTCACGCTGAAGTTCACCCAGCCGCAAGTAGATGATCTGATCAATCGCTTCAAGGGGCTACTCAAGGGACTTGCTGGCGGGGGTGCACCGTCGGGGCTTCCAGAGATCGCCAAATAACCGGAAAAAGTAAGGAGTCTCGTCATGGCCAAGAAATCGCCGCTGCAACAACAAAAAGAGACCTTTGGCGACAAAGAAAAACTCGTCGATCGCGTCGTCACCGTGCTCAAGAACATCCGCACTTCGAGCGAGAGCGATGAGGATCTTAAGGGCAAGCTGCTCGCCGCATCGAATAAAAAACTCATCCATCTGTTCGCCATCGGCAGCGACATCGCGGGCAAATTCGGATCGGTCGACAAGCTCGCCGATGCGACGGCGCAGGCGATGGGCCGCGTCAAGGACATGACCTACGTCGCCAAGCTCAAGACGCTGGCCCCAAGCAAGCTGTACGATCTGTATCGAGTCGCGGCTCGTCGCGCCAAGCACCAAAAGGCCGCATAGCTCCTCATGCTCCTCGGCGTCGTCGAAGGCGCAGTATGGGGCGCCCGTCAAGCGAGCGGCTTTTCCGGACACAAATTACTGCGCGTAAGAACCACAAACGGCACGCTAGTGGCCGCCGTGGATGGACTGTCCGCCGGCGTCGGCGATCGGGTGCTGGTGGCGCATGGCAGCCGAGTGCGCGACTTGGCGCTCGGCGAAACCGTGCCGACCAAAGATGTCATCGTCGCCATCGTCGACGATTTCCAAACATGATTTTGGGACGGGTCACCGGTGAAGTGTGGGCCAGCCGCAAACATGGCGGGCTCGACGGGCAAAAGCTGCTGATCGTCAAACCGCACGCCTGGTACGCGCCGACGCACGACGTCGGCCATCTGATCGCTGTCGACTCGCTCGGCGCTGGCATCGGCGAAGAGGTGGTGGTTTGCCTCGGTGCGCCGGCACGGTGGTCACTCGGCGGAAAAACATTTCCAGTCGAAGCCGCGATCGCCGCCATCGTCGACCACACCGAGATAAAAAAATGATAGGTGTTCACGCCCCATCCGTGCACCCTGAGCGGAGCGCAGCGTCCTTCGCCCTTCGGCAGGCTCAGGAGGCTCAGGATGAGCGGCCATAAGTCCCCCCGACTATGCTGAGCTTGTCGAAGCACATGCTCAGGGCGAGCGGGAACGTGAACGAGTGCGAGAAATGAAGCGCGGCAAAATCATCGGCGAGGTGTGGGCGGCGCGCAAAGTTGGAAAACTCGACGGCAAGAGATTGGTGCTAGTCGGCATCGACGGCGAAGATCGGGTGGTGGTGGCGATCGACACCCTTTCCGCCAGTGTCGGACAGACGGTGCTGGTCTCTTTCGGATCGGGTGCCCGCAATGTGCTTGCACCGGGGCCGCACAATCGTGCGCTGGTGTGCGATGCGGCGATTTCGCTTCTGGAAGATGGAGCAACCTAATGTTTCTCGGCAAAGTCATCGGTACCGTTTGGTCGACAGTAAAATGGCCCGGTCTCAGCGGCATCAAACTTCTGCTGGTGCGGCCCTATTCGTGGAGCGCCCTTGGCGGCACGCCGGAAAAGTCAGCCCCTGCAGACGAAGGCGTGGTCTGCGCCGACCAGCTCGATGCCGGCATCGGCGATGACGTGATCATCGCTTATGGTCACGCCGCTCGGGTGGCGCTGTCGAGCGATTCCGATGCCGCAGAGCCCAAGATTCCGATCGATGCTGCGGTGGTAGCAGTGGTCGATCGTTTCGCGGTGGAGTAAAGTTCGCCCATGCAAGTGGTGACCGAAAAAGAGATCGAGTCGGCCGAGCCTGGAACCACGCTGGCAGTGGCGCCCGACGCGCTGGTGACGCCGCTGGCCGAAGCGGCAGCGCAAGCACGCAACATCGGCATCGTCCGCCATGGGCCGGAGGCGCCGTCGCCGACGCTGATTCGTCAAGTGGCGCGACAAGTCGCCGCCCGATTACAAGGCGCTGCGCCGGAAGTGATGGAAGCGGTGGTTGCCGAAGTCATCAGCGCGCTCGCCGTGCCGGCAGGCGCCGGAAGTGAATCGGTGGTGCCTGGTGTCGACTTTTGCGCCGCCTGCCTCGAGCAAGATCGCGCCCGCGCCCGTCGACGTGCCGTGCTCACCACCACCGGAAAAAATCAAAAAGGCATCGCCGCTACGGTGACTGCGCGCATTGCCGAGCTTGGCGGCGACATCATCGACATTTCGCAAACTCTGGTCGGCGACTATTTCACCATGATCATCATCGTCGACACCGCGACGCTCGAAGTGCCTTTTGAAGATTTTCGCCAAGCGATTGAATCCACCATCCACGAAATGGGACTGCAATCGATGGTGATGCTGGAAGACGTGCTGACGTCTTTGCACCGCGTATGATCTTCGAATCGGACGAGCTGCGCGCCACCTTACGCATGATCGAGGCCGAGCATCTTGACATTCGCGCCGTCACCCTCGGCATTTCGCTGCGCGACTGTCCCACCGACGACCTCCACACGACGTGTCAGCGCGTGTTCGACAAAATCACTCGCTCAGGCGCGCGTTTGGTCTCGGTCGCTAAAGAAGTGCAAGCTGAATACGGCGTGCCGATCGTCAACAAGCGCATCTCGGTCACACCCATTGCGCTCATCGGCGAACCGACCCGCGCGTCGAGTTATGTGCCCCTCGGTGCCACGCTCGATCGCGCGGCGCGCGAGCTCGGCGTCGACTACATCGCCGGTTTTTCGGCGCTGGTCGAAAAGGGCATGACGCCCGGCGATCAAGTGCTGATCGATTCGATTCCGGAAGCGCTGTCGACGACTGATCGAGTCTGCTCGTCAGTCAACGTCGCCTCGACCCGCGCTGGCATCAACATGGACGCGATCGTGCGCATGGGCCGCGTCATCAAACATTTGGCCGAGCGCACCGCCGACCGTGGGTCGATCGGCTGCGCCAAACTGGTGGTGTTTGCCAACATTCCCGACGACAATCCGTTCGTCGCCGGCGCCATGCACGGCCTGTCCGAAGGCGACCGCGTGATCAACGTTGGCGTTTCCGGCCCCGGCGTAATCCTGTCGGCGATTCGCCGCCTGCGTGAAAGTGGTCGTCGCATTGATCTCGGCGACGTCGCCGAGACCATCAAACGCATGGCGTTCAAAGTCACCCGCGCCGGCGAACTGATCGGCCGCCAGGTGGCGGAACGCCTCGGCGACGGAGTGCGTTTTGGCATTGTCGATCTTTCGCTCGCACCCACTCCCGCGGTCGGCGATTCGGTGGCTGAAATTTTGCAAGCGCTCGGTCTCGAACGCGCCGGCGCGCCCGGATCGACCGCCGCACTGGCGCTCATCACCGACGCGGTAAAAAAAGGCGGCGTCATGGCCTCCTCGTCGGTGGGTGGCCTCTCGGGTGCGTTCATTCCGGTTTCTGAAGATCACGCGATGGTCGAAGCGGTGGCCTGCGGCGCACTTTCGCTCGAAAAACTCGAAGCCATGACCGCGGTCTGCTCGGTCGGCCTCGACATGGTCGCGGTCCCCGGCGACACCAGCGCCGAAACCCTGTCGGCGATCATCGCCGACGAAATGGCGATTGGCGTGGTCAACAACAAAACCACGGCGGTGCGCATTTTGCCTCTCATCGGCAAGTCGGTCGGCGATCGCATTCATTACGGCGGCCTCCTCGGCGAAGCGGTGGTGATGCCAGTGTCGCGCTTCTCCTCGAGCGAATTTGTCGGCCTCGGCGGCCGCATCCCGGCGCCGATTATTTCGTTGCGCAATTAGTTTTGTATGGCCGCGAGCGCTTGAACTACGGCGCGATCCGGTGGAAGGTGTGGGAATGAGCGCGACTCCAGTGCAGTACGAGCAAGCGGGCGCGGTGGCTGTCATTGCCATGGACGATGGCAAAGCCAACGCGCTCTCCTATGCGATGATGGACGGGCTCGGCGCCGCGCTTGAGCGCGCCGAGAAAGAAGCGAGCGCGGTGGTCCTGTCCGGTCGCGAGGGACGTTTCTCGGCTGGCTTCGACTTACGCGAAATGAGCGCCGGCGCCGCTCAAGCCCGCGCCATCGTCACCCGGGGCGCCGAATTCCTACTGCGGCTCTATGGCTTTCCGCTGCCGGTGGTGGTCGCTTGCAGCGGGCACGCGCTGGCGGGCGGCGCGCTTACGCTGCTGACCGGCGACGTCCGCATCGGCGCCCGCGGCGCGTTCAAAATTGGTCTCAACGAAGTCGCCATCGGAATGCCGGTCCCCATCCTGGCGATGGAACTCGCTCGCGATCGACTCAATCCATCCCAGCTCATGACCGCGACGCTGTTCGCGCAAACGGTCGATCCCGAAACCGCACTGACATGGGGCTATCTCGACGAGCTCGCCGAAGCGTCTGCGCTGCGAACCGCTGCGCTCGACGTAGCCGGGCGACTCGGCGCGTTGCCACGCCAAGCCTACGCGCAAACCAAGCGCGCACTGCGCGAAAAAACCATCGCCTACTGCCGCACCACCCTCGCTGACGACATGATGCGGCTGTTGCCCTGAATACGCTTAAAACCCGAATTCGATGTCATGGTGCCGCTCAGCGCCAAGAGCGGCAAGGTGACGATCGGCGGCAATCTGTCGCTCAGCAAAGTCGCTTTTGCTTTCACACCCACCATCGACACCGAAATCAGCATCGGCCTGGTGCCGCCCCGACTGCAGTCGATGCACCTCATCCGCGGCGGCGCTTCAAGCGCCGAAATCACCACCGCCGGCGAAGGCTACCTCAAGCTCAGCGCCGAAGAGCTATTCCGAGACCTGCCCGCAGCTGGCCTTTTCCTCCGGCATGGCGGACGGCGCGCTCAAGCTTGACGAATCTCTTTACACCAAAGCCAAAGCGGGCGGCTCGATCAAAGTCTTTGGCAAGTCACTCGCCGACCTCAGTCTCACCGTGCTCGATCTTTCGAAATCGATTGCCAGTGCCAACTTCGATTTCCCTCTGTCGTCGGCGCCGCCAGCTCTGGCAGCATTTCGTTCCGTCTCGTGCCGTGCTCGCAAGTCGACGCCGGCGGATGCCCCTAGCGTTTAGCGACGATTCACAGCAGTCTATTGCAGCTGAAATCCGTACCAGATCAGCAGTTTGTCAGCCTTCTCGTTGGCGAAGACCATACGCGGGATTCCCTGGCGCGGCTCGGTTCCCTCGTTGATCAAGAATTCGCCGAATTGCCCCGCCTTGAGCCCGGCGCCGAATTCATTCGGTACCACCACCGGTTTCACGGTGTTGTTGAGGGTGATGGTGCCCTCGATGTGACAGTCGCTGTCATAAATCGGCTCACCGTTGATCCCCCAGCCGTTGATGCGGCCGTTTCGTACGCAAACGCGGTTGGGAACCGTGCGCTTGCGGGTCGGAAAGGTGACGAGAAAGCCATTCTTTTCTTTTTTCACCGACTGAATCACGTCTTTGGCGGGATTGGCAGAGATGAAACCCTTGTTGACGGCGGCGTCAAAGGCGCCATGCAACAGGTTCTCAGTCGGCTGTTCCACTTTGGGATGGAACATGTTCCCTTTGATCGGAAATTTGTCGCGATCGGCCAGCACGTCAGCCAGCGCCTTGCTGGCGGCGGTGTAGGCTGCCAGCCGTGGTCCCCGCTGAATGCCGACCGGGCCGCTGTCCTGGCCGCTTGAGAAGAGGTCGATTTCGAATTGTGCAGCAGTATATCGTGCCTCGAGAGCGTCGCACAGCGCCATGGCGCTCCAGATCGAATAGCCGATCGGGTCAATGGCCAAGTTAAACGCCTGTTCGGCCGTTTTGGGCGCCTTCGATTTTAGGTAGGTCGCCAGTCCCTTGCGAAATGAGTCACCGCATCCGAGCAGCGCCTTTTTGCTCGGGCCGTAGAATTTGGTCTCGTACGCGCGCGCCGCGTCAAACACCGCCTTGTTGGCGGCATAGGTCTTGTCCCAATCGCTCCAACCCTTTTCGGGTGCGTCAAACAGCACTGTCTTATAGGCGGCGTCTTTGGCCGCCTTCTTGTTATATTCGGTCGCCATGTAGTCGTACACCGCTTTGGCGGTGGCAAACGTTTCAATCGCGTTGATCTTGGCGTAGTGGTTGAATTTCTTATCGGCGATCTCCTTGTCGAGCTTGGCGCGATCCATGCGTCGTGCGTCGGCACCGCACACCGCAAAGCGAGCCATGTTGTAAGGCTCACTGGTGTCGGGCCACTGGGCATCGTGCGGCAGATTGCGCAGGCAGGAGGTGACAAAGACGGCTCGCGCCAACTCGGACGGAGGCTCAGTGTATTCGTCGATCCACCAGCCCAGGGTTTCGTCGGCATCGCCTGCACTCAGGTCGGTGGCGTTGGGATAGACGGTTGGACCGTACTGGGGAGAGCAGCCGGTGCCCATGCGCAGCGCGCCGTAGAGCGCCTTGTCACGAATCGAGCCCTCCTCTTCGGGCTTGAACCCCTCGCACCACTCGGTCTCTTGCTTTTCGTAGTCGGAGGAGACGCGAAATTTGAACAGAGATCGATCCTCGGCTTCGCTGGTTCCAACAAGGTTGACCCAGCTCTGCCTCCACGCGGCGACCGCCTCCTGCACTTTCTTGTCGCTCGGCGCCATGCAGGCGATTTTGGCGATCCACAGGTGGCGCTGCTGGTCCCATCTGCTCGCAACGGTGCGTTCGACACGAGAAAAGGTGCGCTCGACATCGCCGTCGGCGTCCGACATGTCGACACCGTCGCACCAGTCGGGCTTCATCGGCTTGACTGTGTCGCGCCCGGGGCCGACTTTGACCGAGGGCACATCGAACGCCCAGCCGGTTGTGGTCAAACATGTCAACGCGATGGTGGGCAAGTAGCGAACCACATACCTGTTCATGTACGGCCTCCGTTCGTTTTTGGGAAAATCGGACAAATTATGTCAGGTACTGCGACAGCGGTGTCAAGTTTACGGTGGGGACAGTGCTAATATTGCAAATCTTTAACCGTTCACCGGGGGACGTTCCCGTCCCCCCTCGTCGGGCAGAGCCCGCCGAGCCTCCCCCCCGCCGCGCGCTAACCGCGCGAGTTTCGGATGGCTACCAACAACTCTCAGCGCGTTTCTCGTCGAGAACTGAAAAACTTGACCAGTCAACATTCTATGCATACCCGGTGAACGGTTACGCAAATCTTTTCAAATCCAGGTGTCAAAGTCTGGAATTATGCTTCAGAACGCTGCAATTGGGAACCCGTCTGACCGCCAATCACTTCGATGAACGAAAACCTGGATCTTATCGATCACTTACGAGATAGGCGGTTCTAATAGTAGAAAAGCTCACGGTTCTCCTCGAGAGTTTGTTTGAGGACAAAC